>NZ_JAZGQE010000045.1:0-29148 GCF_048593885.1 Yersinia sp. 1252 StPb PI
ATAATTAATTAGTCTTTCTCTGCATCCACCAGGTGCATATTTATTAAATGGCCTCGATATAATGTTTAATTATTACATGTATTATCAAAAAAACGAGCGCCCGAAATATTTGTCGGCATTCTCCTTTGTTATTTTTAGCTTGGGCGGCATGCTATTTAGTTTACCCGCCTGTGCTGAAGACCCTGAACATGTTGAGTTCAGTGATTCTTTCCTCCGTTTTTCTGTTGATGCCAGTCGCTATAGTGAGGGCAATCCCGTTGCTCCAGGTGAGCGTAGCATTGATATCTATTTAAATGAGCAATGGATCGGGCGTCAGGCGATACGCTTTGAGTTGCCGTCGCCAGAATCTAAAGTGGCCCTTCCGTGTTTTGACTTAAAGTTGTTTGATGAACTCGGAATTGATACCACTAAGCTCACGCCTGATGTACTGAAACAACTGGAAACTGCCAGTGTTTGCTCATCATTGAGTACTCTGCTGGACGGTGGGAATGCCATTTTTGATGAGAATACCCAGCGGTTGGATATTCAGATCCCACAGGCTTCTTTAATCCGCCAGGCGCGTGGCTATGTTAATCCCAAATATTGGGATGATGGTGTGACGGCGGCAACGTTGAAATATGATTACACCGGTTATCGCAGTAATCAGAGTGATGCCAGCAGCCAGACTTATCAATATCTCGGGCTGCTAGGCGGATTCAACTGGCAAAGTTGGCGTTTATACTATCGTAGCGCATTAAATCGAAGTGACAGTCAGGGATTTGATTATCAAAATCTGGCCACCTACGCGGAGCGTGCGGTGCCATCCTTATACAGCAAAATGACGATTGGTGACTCCAATACTGATGGTCAGGTATTCGACAGTCTCAGCTATCGTGGCATTGAATTAAGCTCGGATGATCGTATGTTCGCTGACTCTCAGCGTGGTTATGCACCCGTGGTGCGCGGCATCGCCCGTACTAACGCCCGTGTCGTGGTGCGTCAACAAGGCCAATCTATTTATGAAACCACGGTGCCACCGGGGCCTTTTACCATCGACGATCTCTACCCTACAGGCCAGGGCGGCAATCTGATTGTCACTATTACTGAAGCTGATGGTAGCGAGCAGTCGTTTACCGTGCCATTTGCATCAATTGCCGAGCTATTGCGGCCGGGAACCACGCGCTATTCTTTAATGGCCGGTGAGTATCGTGATAATTCAATGGCGGAAAAACCGGCTCTCTTGATGGGAACCTTACGCCATGGCTTATCCAATTTAATCACCGGCAACGGCGGAGTAGTTGCGGCCGAAGGGTATCTATCGGCCTCTGCCGGGCTGGCGTTTAATACCCCCGTCGGAGCGGTGGCATTTAGTTTGACACAAGCGCAAACCAGGTTACCCGGTGAGAGTGATCAGAACGGTCAGAGTATGGGCATTACCTATGCGAACTCATTACCGCAAACCGATACCAGCCTGACCATCGCCAGTTACCACTATTCCAGTGACGGTTTTTATACGCCGTCAGAAGCGATGCGCATGCGTGACTATTTGCAACATGGCGAAGTTAATAACACTATTTTCAATTCAAGCCTGCCAGATGGTAATACCCGCTACGATGACAGTTTTAAGTATCGTCGCCGCAATCAGGCGCAAATCAGTATTACTCAAGGTTTGCCAGAGGGTTATGGTTCGTTTTATGCCAATGCGAATGCGCAGGATTATTGGGGCGGGCAGCGTCGCGATATGAATTTCCAGCTCGGTTATAATAATAGTTATAAGTCACTGAGTTATAACCTGGCTCTTAATCGGCTGCGCAATATGTCCAGTGGGGATTGGGATAATCAACTGAGCGTCTCTTTCTCCATTCCGTTGGGCAGCAAACGGGGTTCACCGCGGTTGAGCACCAGTTACACCAACACTCGTGACAGCAGTTCAGTTCAAACCGGGGTTTCAGGTTCTGCTGGCGACGATAATCAATTTAACTATGGTGTTTCAGCGGCGAATAACCGTACTGACGTGAACGGTAACTACAACACTGTAGGCGTGACGGGCAGTTGGCTGGCGCCTAAAACGACTATTGGCGGCAGTTATTCGAAAAGTAATGATTACGAGCAGGCCAGTGTCAATATGTCTGGTGGCATCGTCGCCTACGGTGGTGGTGTGGTTTTTGCCTCCTATCTGGGCGATACGGTAGGGATTGTTGAGGCCCCGGATGCTGCCGGAGCCCGTGTGGCCAACTACTCGGGGATGCGTCTCGATAGCAGTGGCCGGGCGGTGGTGCCTTACTTAAGCCCTTACCGACAAAATGATGTCGAACTGGATCCAAAAGGCTTATCGTCGGATGTGGAATTTAAAACCACCAGTCAGCGGGTTGCCCCTACTGCCGGTGCGGTGGCACTGGTGAAGTTTGAGACATCTAGTGGCTATTCGATGTTATTGACCGGACATCGGGCGGATAACACACCACTGCCGTTTGGTGCCGAGGTGAAAGATGCCACTGGTGCCAGTGTGGGCTATATCGCTCAGGGCGGGCAAGCCATGGTGCGGGTGAACCAGCAAGATGGACATCTGCGCGTGATATGGGGTGAGGGCGTTGGTGATAGTTGCGGCTTTGATTATAAATTACCCCGCGGCGCGTTGGTTAAGGGTGAATTCCGGCAGTTAGAGGTGATATGCAAATGAGTTCTTATCGGAATATAGCGCAATATTACATGGACAGGTTCTGTGGTGCAGCCAGTGATTCGATAGCGCACGGCTGCCGTCAACTAAAACAACTTTTACTGTGGTTACTGGTGATGAGTGGTTTAGCGATCAGCCATAATGCTAATGCCTTGGGCTCTGCCATGGATTGTGACTATAGCGGTACTTACTATATTTATGGCCCGACAACCACGCTGCGAGTTCCGCCCAACACTGCGGTTGGTTCGCCGATTGGTTCATGGATAAGCTTCCCCGCAGGGGGCTGGGTGTGCAAGATATTATCCACCTCAATGAATGACAGTATTAAGGCTGGGGCAGGGCTGTTCTCGCCGTACAGCATCGACCGGACAATCAACATTGATGGCAATAGTCACAGTGTATTTTCTTATACCGGTAAAGCTGGCTTAGGCTATGCACTGCGTTTTCGCGTGACCGGCGCAGGTTTCAGCAGCGACTGGAAGCCGATGAATGGCTTTAGCGCGGCAAATATAGTTTATTCCTCACCGCTGTTAGGCCCTATTCCTTACAACAATGGGGCTAATTTTAACTTGAACATAGAACTACAAATCAAGTTTGTTAAGATTGCCACGACATTAACCAGTGGATGGGCTGCCGCTTTTGACCCTGCTTATGCCTATAACTATCGCACCTATAACAATGGCACCAGTAGTTATCTTGAATCAACCCGCTACCGATTATTTGATTTTGCGCCAAATTCCCTGAATATCCAGTTAATGACACAGACCTGCACCACACCGGATGTGATTGTCAATTTACCGGATGTCGCCAGCAATAAATTTACTGGGATTGGCAATATTGAAGGGTTAAAATCATTTAATCTCAATTTTAATAACTGCCCCGGTGGATTGGCGGGTATTAATTATACGTTTGGCGCGGCAACTAATGTGCTGAATGCGGCAAATGGTGTGGTAGCGTTGAATAGCGGATCTACCGCCAGAGGCGTGGGGGTATTATTGCGTAGCCAGACAAATACACCTATCGTGTTGAATACCGAATACACCTTGAGCGGCTATAATTCAGCAAGCACGCAGAGCTACACCGTGCCGATGAACGCCGGGCTTTATCAAACTGAAAGCACCGTGCAAAGTGGTTCCGTCAACGGCGCATTTACTTTTACGTTGATCTATAAATGAAAACGTTTTCGTACTGGCTCATGCTGTATATCCGCAGGTTCACGCATCGGTACCACGTGTTTGCGGCGGTGACCCTTGCCTCCTTGTTGCTCACTACCACAGCGCAGGCGGGTATTGCTATTGGTCTGACCCGAGTGGTGGTTACTGGAGATGATAAATCAGGCAGCGTGCAGATCCTCAATAAGGGCAATCGCCCAGCTTTACTGCAACTGTGGGTTGATAACAATATTGCTGAAATGGATAAATCCATTGAGCAGATAAAGGTACCCTTTGTTGTTGATACTCCGGTGTTCCGCCTTGATCCTCAAACCAATAAATCTGTTCGCATTTACTATACCGGTACTGCCGGTCAACTGCCGTCTGATCGCGAATCGATGTTTTGGCTGAATGTATTAGAAGTGCCACCGAAAACCGCTTCACCGCAGGCTGCCGGCAATGAAGTACAAATTGCCTTCCGCTCACGCATCAAACTGTTCTATCGCCCGGCGGGTATTCCTGCCAGTTCAGAGGGGGTGCTTAACCAACTCTCTTTCAGATGGGTTCCAGAGGGCAGTGGCGGGGTCTTTCGTGTCACCAATCCGACGCCATTTAATGTGACATTCCAGACTGTGGAGATTGCGCAAAGTAAAAGTGCCGCGAGAACCCCGGTTAAGTTGGGGAATGACGATATGGTCGCCCCGAAAAGTAGCATCGATGGTGGGCTAGTCGGTAATCAAATTCCGGCTAAGAATATGACGGTATTCTTCTCAATTATTGATGATTTTGGCTCGACAGTGGAAGGTCAACAGCCACTACAATAACCCGCGTTGTTACTCCTTACTGCTGTGGCGAGACTAACGATAGCCCGCAAACAGGCAAACAACGTGGTTATAAGAAAAATCCTACAAATCAAGTGGATACAATTCATTCCTGCTTTGTTTTTCCTATTGGTCTCTCCGGCCACAAGTGATACCTTTCTATAATAATTTGGTGTGGAATAATTTCATTAACCATCCGCATAGCTAATTGCTGACTTTTCAGGGTCAATACACAGGTATATTTATGACGCTTTATGATATTAAACCGCGATTTCAGGCGCTGTTGCGACCGTGTTTGGCCTGGTTGTATCGGCGGGGGATTACGGCGAATCAAGTCACATTATTTACTCTGATTGCTTCAGTGCTGGTGGGCGGCTTATTGGCGTTATTCCCATCACGCATGATGTTTATTCTACTCCCCGTGTTTCTCTTTTTCCGTATGGCGCTGAATGCGATTGATGGCATGTTAGCGAGGGAGTTTAACCAGCAGTCACGCCTCGGCGCGTTGCTCAATGAGATTGGCGACGTCATCTCGGATATTGCGCTCTACCTGCCGTTTGCTTTGCTGCCTTATGCGCGTCCTGAGTGGGTTATCTTGGCACTGTTTCTGGCTTTTCTGACGGAGTTCTGCGGCATTATGGCGCAAACGCTGGGGCAGCCGCGAGGTTATCAGGGACCATTGGGAAAAAGCGATCGCGCCCTGTTGTTCGGCGCTTATGGGTTAGCAGTTGCTTTGTGGCCTGTCGCTTTAACCTTTTCCGCATGGCTGTTCGCTTTAGCATCGTTGTTATTGCTGTGGACATGTATCAACCGCTGCCGGGCAGCGCTAAAGGGCGAGGCGTAATATGGACTCGAGACTTGCTATCAGTCTGATGGTTATTTTTGGTCTGTTGGCGCTTGCCAGCGTGATTATCGTGATATTGATGCTGCGTTACCCGCAAAAAGAGTGGTTGGAGTTACGTCAGCGCATCACCAGTTGGTGGTTGATTATTATCGTTTTCACTGTAGCGATGGTTAGCCCGAAATGGCTGTCACTGGTTATCTTCGGTTTCATCAGTTTTCTGGCGCTAAAAGAGTTTCTAACACTGATATCAACCCGCCGCTCCGATAATATCCCACTGTTATGGATGTATTTGGCTATCCCAATTCATTATCTGTGGGTCGGCATAGGGTGGTACGGCATGTTCGTCATTTTCATTCCAATTTATGCATTCTTGTTCCTGCCCGTCAGGATGGTGCTGATTGGTGACACCAAAGGGTTCCTGCACGCAGCATCAAATATGCATTGGGGATTGATGACCACCGTATTTGCCTTGAGCCATGTGGCATTCCTGATGGTACTGCCTGGCCCTATTGGCACGCAGGGGGCACTGCTGGTGGTATTCCTGGTTGCGTTGACCGAACTGAATGACATTGCTCAATACCTGTGGGGGAAATCACTGGGCCGCATCAAAGTCACCCCCAGCGTTAGCCCGAATAAGACATTGGCCGGTTTGTTGGGGGGTGTGGCAACCACCATGTTGCTGGCGGCCATTCTGGGGCCGATTCTAACGCCGATGAATATCTATTTCTCTCTGTTGGCCGGATTACTTATTGGTTTGACTGGTTTCTGCGGTGATGTGGTGATGTCTGCGGT
This sequence comes from Yersinia sp. 1252 StPb PI, assembly GCF_048593885.1. Lineage (NCBI taxonomy): Bacteria > Pseudomonadati > Pseudomonadota > Gammaproteobacteria > Enterobacterales > Yersiniaceae > Yersinia > Yersinia sp. 1252 StPb PI. The sequence continues at coordinate 6,265 of NZ_JAZGQE010000045.1, forward strand.
TAAGCGAGATCTTGGGGTGAAAGATTCAGGCAAATTATTACCCGGCCACGGCGGTATTCTTGACCGGCTGGATTCGCTTATTTATACCGCGCCGCTGTTCTTCCATTTTATCCGCTACTTTTATTACTGAGGCTACACTGTGAACCGACTTTTGCGCTGGTGTTTTACACTTTGTGTGGCGTATCCGGTGGTGCTGGTATGGCTGGGGGTTTCCGTTTGGCAGCGCAAGCAGTTGCCGCTGAACGGCCCGGCAATTGTGGTGGCGAATCATAATAGCCATTTGGATATCCTGACGCTATTTACCCTGTTTCCGCTGTCAACGCTATCGCAAGTGCATCCGGTGGCTGCCGCTGACTATTTCCTCCGTAATCGTGCCATGGCATGGTTCGCGACCAAGGTAATCGGTATTATCCCGGTGGTGCGCGGTGGTTCGACCAAGGGCAATGATCCCTTAGCGGGTTGCATCGAGGCGTTATCAAACAACAAAATTGTTATTCTGTTCCCCGAAGGGACACGTGGCGAGCCGGAGCAGTTTTCAGCGTTTAAATCGGGATTGTGGTATTTAAGCCGTCAGTTCCCCAGCGTCCCGATAACGCCGATTTATATGCATGGGCTGGGGCGGGCGATGGGCAAAGGGCAACACATTCCGGTGCCATTTTTTATTGATATCTATGTGGATAAACCTTTCTATTATCATGATGATAAACAGGTGTTTCGCACAGAATTGCAGCAGCGCTTTATCATTTTGCAACAACTTGCCACAAGGAAAATACCGTGACTCAAGGAAACCGTCTCGCGCAGGAACTGACGTTTAGCACCAGTGATAATGTTCCGTTATTCTACCGTTGTTGGCCTGCTGAGAGCGGCGTTGCCAAGCGGGTGATGGTGCTGTTTCATCGTGGTCATGAACACTCGGGGCGTCTACAGCATATTGTCGATGAATTGATGCTGCCGGATGTAACTTTTTATGCCTGGGATGCGCGTGGCCATGGTCAATCACCGGGTGATCGTGGTTATAGCCCAAGTCTGGCCCGTTCGGTGCAAGATGTTGATGAGTTTGTCCGTTTCGCCGCCGTGGATAGTGGTGTGCCGTTGCAGGACATTGTGGTGGTGGCACAAAGTGTTGGCGCGGTGTTGGTTTCAACTTGGGTTCATGATTACGCACCGAAAATACGGGGCATGATTTTGGCATCGCCAGCGTTTAAAGTGAAACTGTATGTGCCATTTGCCCGCCCAGGATTGGCGCTAATGCACCGCTTACGGGGTTTGTTCTATGTTAAATCCTACGTCAAAGGTAAGTTTCTCAGCCACGATGCATCACGGGTTACCAGTTTTGATAGCGACCCGCTGGTCAGCCGACCTATTGCGGTGAATATTCTGTTAGATCTTTACCGTGCGGCTGAGCGGATTGTGCAAGATGCCGCGGCCATTACATTGCCAACGCAACTGCTGATTTCCGGTGATGATTTTGTGGTTCATCGGGCACCGCAACTGAAGTTTTATCAGCGCTTAAGTAGCCCGGTCAAAGAACAACATATCCTACCCGGTTTTTATCACGACACCTTGGGCGAGAAAGAGCGGCATTTGGCATTCGATAAAATGCGGTGCTTTATTGAAAGCCTGTATACCGCACAATTGCCAACGCACAATTACCGCTACGAAGACCGCTGGAGTGCCAGTGCGGACAGCTACCGTGCACTGCAAGTGCCCCTGAAACCGTACTCCGCGGAGGGAATCTACTACTCTGCTTTGCGTTACGGTATGCAAACGTTGGGCCGCAGTGCAGCTGGGGTGCGTTTAGGGTTTGAAACCGGTTTTGACTCTGGCAGTACGCTAGATTACGTCTATCGCAATCAGCCGCAAGGCACTAACAAGCTAGGGCGCTACATTGACCAGCAATACCTCAATAGTATTGGCTGGCGCGGTATTCGTAGGCGTAAAGTACATTTACAACAGACGATTCAACAAGCACTCCAGCAGTTACGAGATAAAGGCATGGCGCTGCGAATTGTTGATATCGCGGCCGGTCATGGCCGTTATGTGTTGGATGCGCTGACGAACCAACCTGATGTTGAGCAAATCCTACTGCGTGACTACAGCGACCTGAACGTGGAGAAAGGGCAGCAGATGATTGTAGAGCGCAATCTGGCCGAGGTGGCGCGTTTCGAGAAAGGAGATGCATTTGATCGTGACTCGTTAGCCAATCTGGCCCCAAATCCGACGCTGGCGATCGTTTCCGGTTTATACGAACTCTTCCCGCACAACGACATGATTCAGGCATCATTGGCCGGGTTGGCCGCGGCAATTCCTGTCGGCGGTATATTGGTTTATACCGGCCAGCCGTGGCATCCGCAACTTAATATGATTGCCCGCGCATTGACCAGCCATCAAGGTGGTCAGCCTTGGGTGATGCGGGTGCGCAGTCAGGGCGAGATGGATGCGCTGGTTGAACAGGCCGGTTTTGATAAATGTCATCAACTGATTGATGAATGGGGTATTTTTACCGTATCGCTGGCGGTTCGCCGTGCCGATGACTGAATCTGATATTCGCTCGCCACGCAAGTCACTGTGGTGGCGTGGCGCATTATGGCTGCTGTTGCTGGCCCCGCTATTTTTTATTAGCTACGGTCAGACCAACCACTTTACGGCCAGCCGTATTGGGGTTGGCAGTGTGGTATATGATTGGGAGCAGCAGATCCCTTTTCTGCCATGGACCATCGTGCCCTATTGGAGCATTGATCTGTTGTATGGTTTGTCGCTGTTTATTTGCACTTCACAGCAAGAGCAGACGCGTCACGCGCTGCGGTTGGTAATGGCATCACTGGTGGCGTGCCTGGGTTTTCTGCTGTTCCCACTAAAATTCAGCTTTATTCGCCCAGTAACCGACGGGTCGTTCGGTTGGCTATTCCAGCAATTGGAAATGTTTGATTTACCCTACAACCAGGCACCATCGCTACATATTATGCTGGCATGGTTGCTGTGGCTACGATTCTGGCCGCACTGCAAAGGGGGATTCCGTTGGTTGATGAGTGGTTGGTTTGCATTGATTGCAGTCTCGGTGCTCACGACCTGGCAGCATCATGTGATTGATCTTGTTACAGGGCTGGCGGCAGGTGTGGTTGTCAGTTATCTGGTCCCGATAACGGGTGGCTGGCGTTGGCTACCGCCTTGTCGTTCATCGCTGAAACTGGCTTTTTACTATGGTGGCGGTGCCTTATTGGCAACTGGGCTGGCAGGGTGGCTGGGCGGCGGATGGAGTTTACTGTGGTGGCCGGTGCTGTCACTGCTGGCTGTGGCTGTGGGTTATTGCGGCTGGGGGGCTGATGTATGCCAAAAGCGCGCTGATGGCCGGATCTCACCCTCAGCCCGGCTGCTATTATGGCCTTATCGGCTAGGGGCCAGATTGTCGATGTATGGGTTCACTCGCCAGCTTCCCTCGGTAATTGCGGTGGCTGATGGGGTGTTTATTGGTAGTTATCCGCGATCCGACATATTGCCAGCAAGCGTATTGGATGTGACGGCGGTGTTTAGCCGCAGTCGTTACAGCCAGGGTAAACCTTATAGATGCTGCCCATTGATGGATTTAGTGGTGCCCGAGCAACGGCAATTAATGCAGGCGGTTACGTTACTTAATCAAATGCATCAGCAACATGGCACGGTGCTGGTTCATTGTGCTTTGGGCATGTCTCGCAGCGCACTGGTGATTGCTGCATGGTTGCTTGATCAGGGGCGGGTTGCGACGCCATTGGCGGCCGCTGAATTATTACGACAGGCCCGGCCGCAAGTGGTGTTACAGCCACAGCACTTACGGGCGTTGGCAGTATGGCAACAAAAGGAAACATCATGCTCAACCGGCCAATAGCGGGTCAGGTTCTGACTATTCATCTTGCCAGTTGGCGTTATCTGGCCGCACTGACGGTACCACCGATAGTCTTTGCCTTATGGGGCGCGGATAGTCCGGTCGCTACGTTGCTCTTGATGCTCGCGGGTATCACCCATTATTACTGTTGGCGCTTATGGCTTGATGAGCGGTTATTTGCCTTGCTGTATGCCAACTCAGCGCAAACTGAGGATTTTGATGCGGCGTTACAACATGTATGGCGTAGCAAGCCTATCAGCGGGCGCAGCCTGGACTCTCGCTGGCAGGGCGCTCGGAAATTGCTACAGCGCGCTATGTTCAGTGCGTTACTCTTGTGGTTGGTCATGGTGATAGCACCATTAACTGACCTGTTCTTAGCGCGTTAAATCCTGAAAAAGCAGGCCGTGTCGCCTGCTTTTTTTTGCGTAAAATTTAGATAGTGGGTTCCTGATTACCTAACTGTGTGATCACCAGTTCCACCTGTTGTTGCTGCAACAGTGCGGCCAGTTGTGACGGGGGAGAAACATTGGTAAACAGCGCTGTAGCTTTGGCAACATTACCAATTTCGACGGCGGCGGAGGCGTGGAACTTGGTATGATCGGCTGCCAATAAGATGTGGCGGGAATGTGCCATCATCGCTTTCACCACTGTCGCCTCATTAACATCAAACTCCAGCAGGCTGCCGTCGCTATCAATTGCTCCCATGCTGGTAATCAGATAGTCGGCGCGGAAACCTTCAACGAAAGAGACCGCACTGGGGCCAATAATGCCACCATTGTTTGGTCGTAGCGTACCGCCTGGCACCATCACTTCAAAATCGGTATTTTTATATAAAATGTGTGCCACCCTCAGGCTATTAGTAATAATCCGCAGGTGGCTGTGATTTATCAATGCGCGGGCGATATGTTCAACAGTGGTACCAATAGTGATAAACACCGTTGAACGATCGGGAATGTAATCAGCAATCGCCTCAGCAATGGCCATTTTCTCTTTAGTATATGAAAGCTCTCGCTGTTCAAACGCGGTATTCACGACGCTAGACGCTCGCCCGGCTCCCCCGTGATGACGGGTAATCAGCCCTTGTTCGCTAAGCTTACGGATATCGCGACGCACGGTTTGAGTCGAAACATCCAGCAATTGTGCCAATTCATCAATATTCATATAGCCACGACTGGCGATCAGTTGAATCAGTTGATCGTGGCGTGGGTTACCGGTTAGTTCGGTCAGACTCATGCTTTGCTCTCTCTCATTCATCATACTATTGTTTATTTTATACAAAATGCGTCAGGAAAGAGTCAGTTTGATCACAATCAGGTATTCCGGCCCGCCCACCGGGGCGGGTACATTTTAATGCCGCCACGGCATTAGCATAGCGCACTGCCGCAGTAATTGTGTGTTGTCGGCCCAGCGTTACCGCCAATGCACCATGAAAAACATCCCCCGCACCGGTGGTATCGACCACGACTACCTCAAATCCCGCCTGATGTTGCTGTTCGCCATTCTCCAGCCAATAACAACCCTTTTTACCTCGGGTGACATACACCTGTCCGTTTGTGTCACTGGCGGCTAATAAGAGCGCAGCGTCAGTGTCATTTTTGCCCGTCATTCGCTGTAAACCCGGCTCGGAGAAGACCGCGTGGTCCGCAAGAGCGACCAACGGGCGGATATCTTGCGGCGTGACATCAGCATCAAGTAGGGTGGTGATACCGGCTTGGCGGGCCAGTGTAAATGCGGTTAGCGCCCCCTGATGCCAACGGACATCCGCCAACACGACATCATAGTGGCTGAAATCTATCCCCGTCAGCCATTGGGCATCTTCTGGCAGGTCAGGACTGGGATGGTTAATGATGATGCGCTCCCCATGATGGTCGACCAAGACCGCCGACTGCGATGAACGGGCATTGGCGTAGCGGCGGCTAAGGGCGGTATTTACCCCATAGTGTTCCAGCTCATCGAGCAGAGTATTGCCCGTGGCATCATCACCTACCCGGCCAATAAAATCGACTTGCGCGCCCAGTCGAGCCGCCGCTACCGCTGCTGTTGCCGCAGGCCCTCCACCAATCTCACGATAATCATCCGCCACATATTTACCGCCGCTATCGGGCAGTTTTGCCAGGTAATAGAGGCGGTCCTGCACCGCAATTCCTACACATGCAATCCGGGTCATGGTTTCAGTTCCTTGGTTAGCCAAAAAAGGGCTGTTGATCACGATGTGACCATTTTAATTCGTTCAAATGTTAAAAGAGTGACGAATGTCAATTTTTTGACCATAAATTACAAATACGATCAAAAACAGACAAAATATTCCAATCAAGTGACGAAAAATGACATCAGGTGACAGGAGAGAATAATGGCACAGGTAGCATTCATCGGGTTAGGGCAAATGGGATCGCCCATGGCGCGTAACCTCATTAAACACGGGCATCAATTGCATGTTTTCGATACCAACCCCGGCGCGGTAGCGGTGTTGGCTGCGCTGGGTGCCACGCCATGTGGTAACGCAGGGCAGGCCGCCAAAGGAGCAGAGTTTGTTATCACCATGCTCCCTAACGGAGAACTGGTGCATGACGTGCTGTTCGGCAACGACGGCGTTTGTAGCCGCTTGTCACCAGATGCACTGGTGATTGATATGTCCACTATCCATCCATTACAGACTGACCGTTTGGCGCAACAGATGCAGGCCAAAGGGTATGGTTTTATGGATGCGCCGGTGGGGCGTACCTCTGACCATGCACAGGCCGGCACCTTATTGATACTGGCGGGGGGAACGCAAGCGCAGGTTGAGCGGGCAACGCCATTGCTGATGGCAATGGGATCTGAACTTATCAATGCGGGCGGGCCGGGGATGGGGATCCGCGTGAAGCTTATCAACAACTACATGAGTATTGCGCTCAATGCGTTGTCGGCGGAGGCCGCCGTGCTATGCGAAGCACTGGGACTGTCTTTCGATGTCGCACTGCAAGTGATGAGTGGCACTCCGGCGGGTAAAGGGCATTTCACTACCACGTGGCCAAATAAGGTGCTGAAGGGGGATTTAACGCCAGCGTTCATGATTGATTTAGCACATAAAGATTTAGGTATCGCTCTTGATGTGGCTAACCAATTGCACGTCACCATGCCGATGGGGGCTGCTTCCCGCGAGGTTTACAGTCAGGCCAGAGCCTGCGGGCGCGGGCGCCAGGATTGGAGTGCCATTTTACAACAGGTTCGCAGTCAGTCTGGTCTGCCAACAACCGAATGATTTCCGATTAATTGATTGTTTTTAAAGCGGCTGTTATCAGCACGCAGAGGGAGAGAAAATGTCTTATGTATCCGGTAATACCTTGATTCAACACGCATGGCAGCATGGCTATGCCATCGGCGCTTTTAGTGCCCACAATGCGGAAACAATCCGCGCGATCTTGCTGGCTGCCGAAGAGGAGCAGGCGCCCATCATGCTGCAAATTGGGCAGAAAGTGATTAGCGTCATGGGGTTAAAACCCATGAAAGAGATGGTTGATGCCTTTATGCACGACATTAGGGTACCGGTCTGTATCCATCTGGATCACAGCCGTAGTTTTGAGCAGACCATGGCGGCGGTTCAGGCCGGTTTCCAGTCGGTGATGTTCGATGGCTCTCACCTGCCATTCGATGAAAATGTGCGTATTACCCGCGCGGTGGCAGATGTCGCTCATGCCTTGAATATCGGCGTTGAGGGTGAAATTGGTAAAATCGGTGGTACTGAAGATGATATCTCAGTTGACGAAAAAGATGCCCTGATCACCGGTTGCGATGAAGCGCTACAGTTCGCCGAACTGACCACCATTGATTATCTGGCGGTATCAATTGGTACCGCTCACGGAATGTATAAGCAAGAGCCGAAACTGGCATTTGAGCGCCTGCAAGAAATCCGCGAAATCGTCAAGAAACCTATCGTATTGCATGGCGGCTCTGGGGTGCCGGATGAGCAAATTCGCCGCGCGATTACCTTGGGGGTTGCCAAGGTCAATGTCGATACCGAGCTGCGTCAGGCCTTTACCCAAGGGGTTAGCGAAGTATTGCATCAATCACCAGAGGAGTATGTCTTGGCGGTTTCTCTGGGCCACGGGCGTGATGTGATGAAACAAAAAGTGATTGAAAAAATCCGCTTGTTTGGCAGCCAGGGGAAAGCCGCTGCTTTTGCTGGCTAATCCTTTCTATCTATCGTACGGCATGGCGTTTTGCATCTGAACGGGCTGGCGACTAAAGCCGTACGAAATACGAGGTTGAGTGTATGACGACAATTCAACGCCAGCAATTTGGCGAGCATCAGGGGCAGGAAGTTTCGCTGTTTACACTAACTAACCGCAATGGTATGCGGCTTTGCGTGACCGACTACGGTTGTATCATCACCCAACTTTGGGTGCCGGACCGCCACGGGCAACTGGAGGATGTGGTGATGGGGTTTGATGATTTGACCGCCTATCAGGCCGGTCATCCGTTCTTTGGTGCCATTGCCGGTCGCTGTGCCAATCGCATTGCGGGTGGGCGCTTTAACATTGACGGGCAAGAGTATCTGCTGGCAACCAATGAACTGCCGACCGGGCAGCATTTGCACGGTGGCCTGCGCGGTTTTGATAAGTATGTCTGGCAGGCGCAGGAAGAGGGCGATGGTCTTATTTTTAGCCGCACGTCGCCCGATGGCGAAGAGGGATATCCGGGGAATTTACAGGTGCGCCACCGTATCGGCCTGACGGATGACAATGTCATGACCTTCAGTTTCGAGGCGCAAACCGATAAGGCAACCATCGTCAATCTGGTGAATCACAGCCATTACAATCTGCGCGGTCACACTCATTTAATTCACGACCAGCAACTGAAAATTGACGCTGACTTTATCACGCCAGTGGATGAAAGCAGCATGCTACCGACCGGCGAGATTGTCCGTGTTGCAGGCACTGCATTTGACTTTCGTAATGCCCGCCGCTTGGGTGATGCGATGCAACAGCGGCCAGCGCAGGATTTTGACATCAACTATGTGCTGAAAAAAAACGATTTATCGCAGAAAAATAGCACCACTCTGCAACCGGCGGCCACGCTGATTTGCCCACATTCAGGTCGGGTGATGGCGGTTAATACCACCTTGCCAGGTATTCAGTTTTATAACGCATTCAAGCTTTCTAACAAGGTATGGAATGGCAAAGCAGGGCATCGCTATCAGGCATTTTCAGGAATATGTCTGGAGACACAGGCCTTCCCTGACAGCATTCATCAGGGGCACTTCCCCGATGTCATTCTGCGACCAAATCAAAATTATTCTAGCTACACCGAACACCGTTTCAGTGTTGTCGCTTGAGCTGCGCCAACCGATAAGTCATTAAATTCACTGGAAGCAATATGATGAATAAAAAAGCAAAAGTGGGCGTGTTGGCCTTGGGTCGTAGTACTTTTGATGTGCCGTATGCGCAGGAAATGCTGGCGCAGGCGTGGAATACCCTGAGAGCAATGGATATCGAGTTGATTGGGGAACCGGCATTACAGTTTGATGCCGAGTCTGCGTTACAAGCCTTGCCCGCGCTGAAGCAGGCCAACCTTGATTTACTGCTAATTTTACAGGTGACGTTTACCGATGCTTCGCTGACCTGTGAAGTGGTGCGTGACTTCCCGGTCCCAACAGCTATGTGGTCCTTCCCGGAGGCTCGTACCGGTGGCCGTTTACGGCTCAATTCCTTCTGCGGGGTTAATTTGGCCTGTCATGCACTGAGCCGCGAAAATATCAAGGTCCAGACTGTTCATGGCCTGCCGGATGATGCCCATGTGATCAGCGAGCTACAACAATTGGCGCAGGCTGCCGCGATCGTCAATCGTTTTAAGTGCGCCAAAGTGATGGTAATAGGCGAACATCCACTGGGGTTCGATGCTTGTAACTACAACCAACAACAACTGACACAACACTTTGGTGTCAGCGTTGATCGCCAACCCGTGTTGGAATTTATCGATGAAGTAAAAGCGCTACCGGACAGTGCCGCCGATGCACCCTATCAGCGCCGCGCTAAAGATTTCCCGAATTTGGCGGAAATGGACCAAAGTGCGACCTGTAAAACGCTGAAAGTCTACTCAGCGTTGCGTGAGAAAGCGCAACAGCAGGGTTACTCCGGTATTGCGGTGCGCTGCTGGCCAGACTTCTTCACCGATTATGGTTGTGCCGCCTGTGGCGCATTGGCGCTGATGAATGAAGACCTCGTTCCGTGTGGCTGCGAGGCTGACATGTTCGGCGTGCTCTCGTCATTAATGGCGCAGTGGGCTTCTGGTAGTGCCGCGTTCAATACCGACTTGGTCGATATCGACCCGGTGAGCAACAGTGTGGTGTTCTGGCATTGTGGTCAGGCACCGATTGAAATGGCTGATCGCGACGGGCCGGTACAAGCCACCATCCACTCCAACCGCAAGTTACCCCTGCTATCCGAGTTTGCCCTTAAACCGGGCCGCATCACCCTATGCCGTATTACGCAGGGTGAAGGCAAGTTGCGTCTGATGCTGGCAGGCGGCGAGATGATCAAAGCTCCGCTGGCGTTCTCTGGCACTGCCGGGACGGCAAAACTGGATATCGATGCTGATAGCTATCGTCAACGGCTACTGGATGCCGGTATGGAACATCATACCTCGCTGGTCTATGGCGAGCATCGCCCGCTGCTGCGCAAGGTGGCTCGTTTACTCAACCTTGAGGTGATTGAGCTGACCTGATAGGGCAACCATTCTGATAATAGGGGTTCTGATGAAAGTTAAGAACCCTAACTAAATCAACAGTATTTATACTTTTTGGGGATTTTTATTATGACTTATCAAGCGGGCAACCTGCCGGGAGTGGTATTGGTTGAGCACGATGGCGGTTTCACTCTTTCATTCCAACAACGTTTGTTACTGCAACACAGCGCACAAACACCGTGCCTGTGGATTGGTCGGGGTAAAGCGGACATTGATATGTTCCGTGGCAATTTCAGTATCAAAGATTGCTTGAGTGAAAAACTGGCATTGACCGATGCGGTTATCACCCCACAACAGCAGGGGTGGGAGATTCAATTTAGCCGGGGAGAGGTAGCCCAAGCCACATTACATATTACCTACGACGCGGCCGGGCGGTTGGAGATGTCCCTGCGCAATGGTGATAAAGAGAATAACCGAATGTGGCTACGGCTCGCCGCGCAACCGGAGGACCATATCTACGGCGGTGGTGAACAGTTCTCCTATTTCGATCTCCGTGGCAAGCCGTTCCCACTGTGGACCAGCGAGCAGGGGGTGGGGCGCAACAAGCAAAGTTATGTTACCTGGCAGGCCGACTGTAAAGAAAACGCGGGCGGTGACTATTACTGGACCTTCTTCCCGCAGCCCACTTTTGTTAGCAGCCAAAAATACTACTGTCACGTTGATAACAGTTGCTATATGAATTTCGATTTTTCAGCCCCTGACTATCACGAACTGGCGATTTGGCAAGACGTAGCGGTGCTACGGTTTGAGTGTGCTGACAGCTATATCGGTCTGTTGGAGCAATTGACCGCATTATTGGGCCGCCAGCCTGAGTTACCGGATTGGGTATATGACGGCGTGATTCTGGGGATTCAGGGCGGGACCGAGGTGTGCCAGCAAAAGCTGGAGGTGATGCGTGAGCATGGGGTGAAAGTCAGCGGTATTTGGGCGCAGGACTGGGAGGGCCGTCGCATAACATCTTTTGGTAAACGCCTGATGTGGAACTGGCGCTGGGACAGCGACCTCTATCCTGAGCTGGATAAACGTATTGTGCAATGGAAGAAAGAAGGTGTGCGCTTCCTCGGCTATATCAATCCCTATGTGGCGATTGAAAAAGAGCTGTATGCCGAAGCGGCAGAGAAGGGCTATTTGACCAAAGACTACAGCGGCAATGACTACCAGGTGGAGTTTGGTGAATTCTATGCTGGGGTGGTTGATCTGACCAAACCGGCGGCCTACGACTGGTATAAGGAAGTGATTAAAAAGAATCTGATCGCGTTTGGCCTTGATGGCTGGATGGCCGACTTTGGCGAATACTTGCCGACCGACACCGTGATGGACAATGGTGTCGATGCTGAAATCATGCATAACGCCTGGCCCGCGCTGTGGGCCAAATGTAACTACGACGCCCTGGCCGAAACCGGCAAATTAGGCGAAATCTTGTTCTTTATGCGGGCCGGTTATACCGGTAGCCAAAAATACTCGGTGATGATGTGGGCTGGTGACCAGAACGTAGATTGGAGTCTGGATGATGGGTTGGCATCTGTTATACCTGCGGCGTTATCACTGGCAATGACCGGTCATGGTTTGCATCACAGCGATATTGGTGGTTACACCACGTTATTTGAGATGAAACGCAGTAAAGAGTTGTTGATGCGCTGGTGTGAATTCTGCGCCTTTACCCCCCTGATGCGTACTCATGAAGGTAACCGCCCGGATGATAACTGGCAGTTTGATAGCGATGTCGAGACTATCCGTCAGTTTGCCCGGATGACCCAAGTCTTTACCACGCTGAAGCCGTATATCAAACAAGCCGTGGCGCTTAACTCACAATCTGGCTTGCCGGTAATGCGCCCACTGTTCCTGCATTACGAGAATGATGCTCACACCTATGGCCTGAAATACCAGTATCTGTTTGGCCGTGATCTGTTAGTTGCACCGGTATATGAAGAGGGGCGCACCGATTGGACACTCTATTTGCCATCAGACAACTGGATCAATCTGTGGACCGGTGAATCACACTGTGGCGGGGCTGATGTAACTGTCGCGGCACCAATGGGACAACCGCCGGTGTTCTACCGGGCGAGCAGTGAATGGGCTGAATTGTTTGCATCATTACGGGCGTTATAACACAGGCAGAGGCCCGCGGGTGGTGGGCCTCTCAGGAGAGTGACATGAGTGAAATACATCAAGATCCAGTAAAATTGACACTGCCGCTGCGCGAGAAATTCTCCTACGGGATTGGCGATGTGGGTTCAAACTTACTGTTGTGTGTGGGTACATTGTACTTGCTTAAGTTTTATACGGATGTGTTGGAAATCCCCGCCGCCTGGGGAGGATTAATCTTTCTAATCTCGCGTTTCTTTACTGCATTCACCGATATCGGTACCGGTGTCATGCTGGATAACCGCCGCAATATCGGGCCAAAGGGTAAGTTCCGCCCCTTTATCCTCTATGCATCGATGCCGGTGGCCTTGCTGGTGGTGGCTAACTTTATTGGTACCTCATTTAGTATTACCGGTAAAACCATCACGGCTACGTTGATCTTTATGAGCTTTGGCCTGTTCTTTAGCATGATGAACTGCTCATACGGTGCAATGGTTCCCGCCATGACCAAAAACCCACAAGAGCGAGCTCAGCTTGCCGCATGGCGTCAGGGGGGGGCAACCGTCGGACTACTATTGTGTACCGTCGGTTTTGTGCCCATTTTGTCGCTATTTGAAGGGCAGGCGCAGACCGGTTATCTGGTGGCTGCATCCATCTTCGCTTTTGTCGGCATGTTGTGCATGTGGTGGTGTTATTCCGGCGTCAAAGAACGTTATGTCGAACTGCCAAAACCGGGAGCAGCCAAACCTGGTCTGTTGCAATCATTCAAAGCCATTACTGGCAATAAGCCGTTGTTTGTACTCTGTATTGCTAATCTGTGCACCTTGGCTGGTTTCAATATCAAACTGGCGATTCAGATCTATTACACCCAATACGTACTCAACGATGTCACATTACTGTCATACATGGGCTTCTTCAGTATGGGGTGCATCTTGCTGGGGGTGCTGCTGGTACCGACGGTGGTGAAACGCTTTGGTAAGAAAAACGTCTATCTGGGGGGACTGAGCTTGTGGATTCTGGGGGATGCCATGAACTACATGTGGGGCAGCACCTCGACTTTATTTGTTCTGTTCTCTTGCCTGGCTTTCTTCGGCACCGCTTTTGTGAACAGCCTGAACTGGGCGCTGGTTTCTGACACGGTGGAATATGGTGAGTGGAAAACTGGCGTGCGTTCAGAGGGGACGGTATACACCGGTTTCACCTTCTTCCGTAAGATTTCCCAAGGGTTAGCAGGCTTCTTCCCCGGTGTCATGCTGGCGTATATCGGTTATGTGCCTAACGTGGCACAGGGAGAAAGAACGCTGGAGGGGCTAACGCAGCTTATCTTCTTGTACCCATGCGGGTTGGCGATACTTACCGCACTGACTATGGGGTTGTTCTACCATCTGACCGAGAAAAATTACATCAAGATTGTCAGCGAGCTGGAAGAGCGCAAACGCGATGTCAGTCCGGCAATCTAGCCTTGATCTGTTTAATCAGATGAATTAACACCACCAAAACCCTACAACCCGCTTATGGCAGGATCCGGTGCGAGTGAGATTTAACCGGAGGTAAGCGGGTTAAAAAATAAAAAGGACCTGTCAGATGCCGAATTCAACTTACCAGGACCCGGTAACACTTCGATTACCGCTGCGGGAAAAAATAGCTTATGGGATGGGCGATTTTGGTTCTAACCTGATGCTGTGCATCGGGACACTTTATTTACTGAAGTTTTATACCGATATTCTGGGGCTCCCGGCTATTTACGGTGGCGTGATTTTTTTGATTGCCAAGTTCTTTACCGCCTTTACCGATATGTTTACCGGCGTGCTATTAGATTCTCGCCGTCACATTGGTGTGAAAGGGAAGTTCCGGCCATTTATTCTGTATGCCTCATTACCTGTGGCGTTGTTGGCTGTCGCGAACTTTCTCAATACTGGCTTTAGTCTAAATATCAAAACGGTATTGGCAACAGTGCTGTTTATGTTATTCGGTTTATTCTACAGTCTGATGAATTGCTCTTATGGTGCGATGGTCCCGGCAATGACCAAAAACCCAAATGAGCGCGCACACCTGGCAGCCTGGCGACAGGGTGGGGCGACGGTAGGGCTATTACTGTGCACGGTCGCTTTTATGCCAATTCAACTGCTGTTTACGTCCTCGCCTGAGATAGGTTATCTGGTTGCAGCGCTAATATTTGTCACGTTCGGCCTGGTCTGCATGTGGTGGTGTTATTCCGGTGTCAAAGAACGCTATGTGGAACCGGTATCGGTACACCATAAACCGGGTATTTTTAAATCATTCTGCGCCATCTTTAAGAACCCGCCGCTATTAGTGTTATGTATTGCCAATCTGTGCACGTTGGCAGCATTCAATATCAAACTGGCGATTCAGGTTTATTACACGCAGTATGTATTGCAGGATATTCATTTACTGTCCTATATGGGTTTTTTCAGTATGGGCTGTATTTTGATTGGCGTATTGCTGGTCCCCACGGCGGTGAAGTATTTCGGCAAGAAAACCGTCTACCTTAGTGGCTTAATGTTATGGGGCATGGGGGATGTACTGAATTATATCTGGGGCACCAGTTCGGTCAGCTTTGTTGCATTCTCCTGTATGGCCTTTTTCGGTACTGCATTTGTCAACAGCCTGAACTGGGCATTAGTCTCCGATACGGTGGATTATGGTGAATGGAAAACAGGTATTCGCGCAGAAGGGTCGGTGTATACCGGCTATACCTTCTCACGAAAAATTTCTGCCGCACTGGCTGGATTTCTGCCCGGTATCATGCTCACTCAGATTGGTTATATTCCCAATGTTGCCCAATCGGCATCAGTATTGGAGGGGTTACGCCAATTGATTTTTATTTACCCTTGCACTCTGGCAATGATTGCAGCCATAACTATGGGGCTATTTTATAAGCTCAATGAGCAGCGCTTTGTTAAAATTATTGCTGAATTGAATTTACGTAAAATGGCTACGCCGGGGTGATTTCTATTTTTTAGTAGTAATAAGAAATGCTATTAAATATAGAGTAATGTGACGTTAAAAACTGGCATGTTGTTATTTTGATTGTGTTATTCCTCTACCGGTTATTTATGGCAGAGGAATAGCCATGATAACTATTTGTCATTTTTCATGATGTAAGAAAAATAATAAACCTTCATTTATTGTTATCAATAGGGATTTGTCATGAATAAATATAATTCAATTATCTTGATTACCTCGTTGGTTTGCTCTGCCAGTGCCTTTGCCGGTCGAGCTTATGTTGAAACCCGGGCAGCATATAATACGGCCTCTGAGCTGCATGAAGTTATCCTGCGCGGTGGGTATAACTTTGATAATGGTTCCGGCTTGATGTTAACGAATGCTTATAACACAGGGAAAATGGATCAATTCAAACATAGCTATAACGAACTGGAGGGTTGGTATCCATTATTTCGCCCGACAGATAAATTCACTATTTCCCCTGGCGGCTTAGTGAACTCCAATAGCTCAGGTTCGGGTGGTTCCGCCTATATGGATTTTAACTACAAATTCTTACCGGTATTTAATTTGACTGCGCGCTATCGTTATAACCACAATAACTATGAATCAAAAGATCTCAATGGTCATTATGCTCACAATGACACCCATGAGTTTGCCACTTATTGGAATTTCAAACTGACTGATGCGTTATCATATACTTTTGAACCTCATTACTTTGTGCGCGTCAATGATTTTCACGGTAAAAATGGCAAAAGTTCTCACTGGGAAATAACCAATAAATTCAGTTATAAAATTGACACTCACTGGATGCCCTATTTTGAATTACAATGGTTGGATCGTTGGAATGAATACAACAGCGAGCAATATCGTTTCCGCTTAGGGTTACGTTACACCTTCTGATCGATAATGAGATTGTTATCACAAAAAAGACGGCACAGTAATGCGCCGTCTTACTCTATCAATACCCGCCATACTTCAAGCTGCATGTGTGTTGGCTGCGCTCGTTACTCGGCCCATCCTTGGGCCTCGCCTGTGCGAAGCCGCTGCAAGCAGTGTTCAAACCTGCTCCCGACCGATTTGTATCTCGCTTGCCGTCTTCCTGCAACTTGAATTATTTAGGGTATATTCTGACAACTGAAAAGGTTAGCGGTCTTTCTTCTTACCAAAAATCCTCAGTAACGCGCCAACGGCACAACCAATAACCACACCCAATATGACCCATTCAGTAAACGACATAATCAGACCTTTTGATTTGTTTGGTCTGATTATATAAATTATTCCTCACTTGTCCATGTCAGGCCACCTCTGTCCTTACAGCTTTGCCAGCATCTCGCGGGTGACTAATACAATGCCACTTTCTGAACGATAGAAACGACGGGCATCTTCATCTGCATTTTCGCCAATCACCATCCCCTCGGGGATAGTACTCGCACGATCGATTACACAACGGTGTAGACGACAAGAGCGGCCCACATTGACGTCGGGTAGCAATACGCAAGAATCAATATTGCAGAAGGAGTTGACCCGCACTCGGGAAAATAGCACTGAGTTGACCACCACTGAACCGGAGATAAAGCAGCCGCCGGAAACTAAGGTATTCATGGTCATCCCGTGACTGCCAGAACGATCCTGAACAAATTTCGCCGGTGGTAAGGGCTCGGCATAGGTACGTATTGGCCAATGAGGATCATACATATCCAGCTCGGGTGTGATAGCTGCTTGATCAAGGTTAGCCTGCCAGTAGGCATCCAATGTTCCTACATCACGCCAATAATCAGGGGCATCGGGTGATGTTGAGACACAAGACAGTGAGAACGGATGCGCCCAGACATGACCTTGTTCAGTAATTTTCGGCAAAATATCTTTGCCAAAATCATGGCTACTGCCTTTATCGGCGTGATCGCTTTCCAGTAAATTGAACAGGAACTCAGCATTAAAGACATAAATTCCCATACTGGCCAGGCTGCGCTCGGGTTTGCCGGGTAACGTTGGCGGATCCTCCGGTTTTTCCCAAAACATTTTTACTTGTAGATCTTCAGACACTTCCATTACACCGAAGGCACTCGCTTCCTCTTTGGGCACTTCAATACAGGCTACGGTGCAGGCAGCGCCGCTTTCCACGTGATCCAACAGCATGCGGGAGTAGTCCATTTTATATATATGGTCCCCGGCGAGGATCACGACATATTCAGAACGATAACGGCGGATAATATCCAGGTTCTGGAAGACGGCATCAGCGGTGCCGGTATACCAGTGCTCTTGTCCTTGGCGCTGTTGTGCAGGTAACAAATCAACAAACTCGTTCATCTCTTCACTGAGAAACGACCAACCATGCTGAATATGTTGCACCAAGGTATGAGACTGATACTGCGTTATTACGCCGATTCGGCGAATACCTGAATTGAGGCAGTTAGAGAGTGCGAAGTCGATAATGCGGTATTTTCCGCCAAAGTGAACTGCGGGTTTCGCGCGAACGGACGTAAGATCTTTAAGGCGTGAGCCACGGCCTCCTGCAAGAATCAGTGCTACGGCTTTGTTTGGAAGTTGTCTGGCCGACATGACTCTGTCGATATCGCCTGTTTTCCGCATGTCAGACTCCTTATGATGTGTATGTATAGCTGCCGGATTACGGGCTATATTCTCCAATCCTAATGTGCCAAATGCTTTTATGCGCTTAATGCTTTTCGGACAATGGCCGGAATGATAAAGCGGATTTGTACCCTCCCTCCTTTCAATATAAATATCGTTAATGACATAATCGGCTAATTATGGTTCTAACACTGAGAAGCGAATCAAGTTTAGCGCCAATTGACATAATTTTTTGCTCTATAGCACTTATTAGCACTCCTACTGTTTATTGCTTTCGCACATTGTGGGGGCGTCGATCGTCGACCATACTCGTTGAGGCAAAAATATTCGTAGTTTTAATAAGGATATAAAATTATGACAGTAACAGTAGATAGTCTGCGATTATCCGCACTGGTTTTGATGCTAAGTAGCAGCGCGATTAGTGCCGCACCGGTTGCTATCCCGCCTACCGGTTACACATTGGAGCGCGTGGTTATTTTGAGCCGCCATGGTGTCCGCTCGCCAACCAAACAAACACAGTTAATGAATGATGTAACCCCCGACAAGTGGCCGCAATGGCCGGTCGCCGCAGGATACTTAACCCCCCGAGGTGCACAATTAGTAACATTGATGGGCGGATTCTATGGCGATTACTTCCGTAGCAAAGGGTTACTCGCGCCAGGGTGCCCAACTGACACGGCTATCTATGCGCAGGCCGATGTTGATCAACGAACGCGTTTAACCGGGCAGGCATTTCTTGATGGAATAGCACCGGGGTGCGGCCTGAAAGTACATTATCAGGCTGATTTGAAAAAAGTGGATCCGCTGTTTCACCCTGTCGACGCGGGGGTGTGTAAGTTAGATTCGACACAAACCCATCAGGCTGTTGAGGAGCGACTAGGCGCGCCATTAAGTGAACTAAGCCAGCGCTATGCTAAACCCTTTGCCCAGATGGGCGAGGTATTGAACTTTGCAGCATCGCCTTACTGTAAGTTACTGCAAAAACAAGGAAAAATCTGTGATTTTGCCCAATTTGCAGCGAATGAAATCACGGTGAATAATAGTGGGACAAAAGTCTCGCTCAGTGGACCATTGGCGCTATCATCAACCTTGGGTGAGATCTTCCTGCTACAGAATTCACAAGCGATGCCTGATGTTGCCTGGCATCGGTTAACGGGAGAAGAAAATTGGATCTCGTTATTATCGTTGCATAATGCGCAATTTGATTTAATGGCCAAAACACCTTATATCGCTCGTCATAAGGGCACTCCATTATTGCAACAGATCGAGACCGCACTCGTCCTTCAGCGCGATGCTCAGGGACAAACACTGCCGTTATCACCACAAACCAAAGTTCTTTTCCTTGGTGGGCATGATACGAATATTGCCAATATTGGCGGAATGTTGGGTGCCAATTGGCAACTACCACAGCAACCCGATAATACACCGCCCGGTGGAGGGTTAGTCTTTGAGCTATGGCAGAACCCAGATAATCATCAACGCTATGTCGCGGTGAAAATGTTCTATCAAACCATGGAGCAATTACGAAATGCTGAGAAACTAGATTTGAAAAACAATCCGGCAGGTAGGGTTCCTGTTGCGATTGAAGGTTGTGAAAACAGCGGAGAGGACAAACTTTGTCAGCTTGAGACCTTCCAAAAGAAAGTGGCTCAGGCGATTGAACCGGCTTGTCATATTTAAATAACGCTGATCCGACGGGTGGCCATTAACACCCGCCGGATATATTATTGGCAGTTGATGATAATCAGTGTTGGCTAGGATTCCACTCTCTGCTGTTATAGTTGATGGCTACTATAGTTGCGTTGTCAAATGCCATAATCATATAAATAGCAAGGTTATATAAAAATGATGGGGCGACCTTTTTAATATAGGTGCCCCAGCGTATTAGTGCCACTGCTAATAAATTAGCTTTTCAATTTTCGCCAAGAAAATCGTATGTCTAAATCTATTCATTATATGTACTCACGACTATTAGCCTAATCTGACTAAATCGAAAGGCACGTAACGTTCACCTGTTTGCTGCAATTCAACTACTCTTTCCCGTTCGGCCTGTACTGGGGCCAGCCCGTCGGCATGGATAGCTTTTGCTACGTCAATCTCACCGGTTTGTGCGACCATTACACGTTTTCCCGGGATAATTTGGTTTCTGTTTCTGTCATAGACCTTAACCATATTAACCTCCAATCGCTATCTGATCAGATTCCATGATTATAAGCTATATAATAAAACTGCTATCTAAAATCACAAACAGAGCAATAATATACCCTATATGAATTGTGCTCAATGAGGCTAATCTATTTACCTCAAGTAAAACTATTGCGGAGTTGGCTTACATAACGTGAGAAATTATATTTATTTTTTATCGAGGATCAAGCTTAACAATGATTTTTTTTTTGCTAATTTACTCGCGATATAACCGGTGCAGCTTGGCAATGATATCTTTAATCAGTAATCCGCCGTGTTGGCGGATTAGTGGAATATCTGTATAGATTATATTAGTGTTTTCTGTGTCAATGATTCCAGTATCTTTAGCGGGGATTGCTCAGGGTGTTTCATACCGGTAACCGGCAATAGGAAAGTTTGTTCTAACATATATTGCCCTCCCATTGCGGCATGGGGGGTTTGATCAGAAAAACAGATCCAACTGCTGCCCGATGGGAAATCAATCGCTTGTTGTAGGCCATTCTTCTGATAATCCAAATCGGACTTCATTTTGTCGTGTAACTGAAGCATCAGATGGTCGTAATGGCTGCGACGGCGTTTAGTGATACCCACTTTATTTTGTAGCCAACTACTGATAGGGGAGTAGTCATCCAGTTGCGGTAAATAACGGCTGGCCAACTGGGTGAAATTTTCGCCAACACGCCATGACCGGGGTTCACCCTGAGGGTTGATATTGGTGAAGATACGGATGATGCGTTCGCCATAATTGGGGCGTGAAGGGAATGCATCAACATGTAGGCGGCTATCGTCTTTACGCCATGATGTGTTATCACGCCAGGCCGTAACCGGGTGTAAACGTAAACTATTGGTTGGGCTGTGCAGGGCAGATTTATACTCTGGCAATAGTTGATTAATTAAATTTAAGCAACGTTGGTAATAGCGTTCAAGTAACTGACGGGTTAAGGCAATTTTGCTTTCATCAGTGACACCCGTTAACGTGCCTTCCACTGGCTTGAAGCTGATATTCTTACGCTTAACATCAACCAATGCAGGGTTGAGCAGTTGTTTCTCCTGTTCACTTAGTGCAAAGGCCAGATGAGGTAAAAATAGCACTTTACCTTGTTCTAGAGCCTCAATAGCGCGGGCACTTTCTGTTTCACTCTGATCCCAACTGCTGTTGGGGAGTGTTAGAATCAATGACTCCGGCACCTGACTTAGGGTTTCACTGCTCATCAACTATCCATTTTTTTGATATCTATCTAATGGTAGGAAGCATAACTCTTTATTATAAATAAAGTGAGCCTGGAGGCATATATTTTAGATTTTTGTGCCCCTGATTGGCTGCATTAATGGGGGTAATCGCCGCATAATAGGGGATGATTTTACGATTGAGGTATGAATTTCGGCGTGTTCGGACCAATGGTCAGTGATGGCATCTAATTGCTCCAATGACTGAAGGTATAGACGGCTAATAAAGCAATCGTCACCGGTTACTTTGTCACACTCAACACATTCTGGTGTCTCCTGGATCATCTTTGCAACGCTATGCAGCATTCCCGTCAAGGGTTTGACCCTGACAATGGCTTGCAAGTTATAACCGAAAGCTCGCGGGTCTAAGTCTAGAGTGTAGCTGCGGATGATATTACGTTCTTCAAGACGCCGCAGACGTTCGGATGTACTCGGAGAGGAGAGGTCCACTTGTTGTGACAGATCTTTTAGAGATATACGAGAATTTTCCGCTAAAATAGCAATCAGTTGTTCATCAATTTTATCCATACCTATCAGCCTCTTTTTATTAGGAGCATTAACCTTATTATAGGCAACATTTTAGCGTATTAACGATATCTGCCTAACAAAACTAATAAG
The DNA here is from genome assembly GCF_048593885.1 of Yersinia sp. 1252 StPb PI. Taxonomy (NCBI): domain Bacteria; kingdom Pseudomonadati; phylum Pseudomonadota; class Gammaproteobacteria; order Enterobacterales; family Yersiniaceae; genus Yersinia; species Yersinia sp. 1252 StPb PI. The sequence continues at coordinate 28,517 of NZ_JAZGQE010000045.1, forward strand.
TATGCTGGATAAAAAGGCTACTTTGATATAACGATTAAAGCCCCATACGGGGCATAAGTGTTCTGAATACGGGTATTTACTGCCCAATAACTGACGAACTGGCTAACGAGGAGGTGACGTTTGGTTCATTAAACCGTGAGGGCTTTTTTTGTAAATAGGCCAAATCATAGACATCATAAAAATCTATTTCGCCTTTATTATTAATAATATGCTTAAAGCGAAGTTTAAAGTCATCACTGATATTCTTGTTATTTAATATTTCATCAATTGCTTGTGTTGATAACGCACGACTAAAGAACCACTCTCCGTTGTAGCAAACGCGTAAGTCAAGAATGCCAATATCCTCAAACTTAAATACAGGTTTGATTTCCATCATAAGGATGGCTGACATCAGGACAAAGAAAGCGGTAAATGCAATCATGTAACCTGTACCAAAGTATGGCGTTAAGTACATCAAAACTAAGACGAAAAAATATGACACTAGCATTGCCAGGCAAAGGTAGGGATGTTTGTAGACAAAATCGCTGTTAAATTTTAACCGGCCATCTCTTTTTTCTTTTTGATTTATTCTTGCGATGTCGTCAATTAATATTTTTTTAATTATGTCCATAATTATGACCTTGTGATTAATG
>NZ_JAZGQE010000460.1:0-606 GCF_048593885.1 Yersinia sp. 1252 StPb PI
CCAGCAAGTTATATAATATTTAGACGAATTGATATCAAAGGAGTGGCAACAAGTAAAAATATGAAAGTTATTTCTTTTTTACTTGAGAAATCAATTGTGGATGATATAGATAAATTTCATACTATTAATTTAAAATGTGATGATGATTTCTGTTATGTAGCAGCTGTCGAACATCAATTAATGAATCGCTGGATAGGATGGTTAAAGGATGCTGATATCACTGCAAAAACTATTGTGCCTGATGTATTGGCTCTACCATTTAGTCTTGGGCAATGGTTTTCGGTAAAATTAGACCATGAATGGTTGATCAGAGATAGTGAAATGTCAGGCTTTTCAATTTGTAGTGAAATATTAGAAAAAATATATGCTTCAAGGTTGTCATCTGTTCATATAAATACCTTTTATCCGGCTAGCAGTAAAGCTATTAATTGGCAATCAACACAATATTGCGATGTGCTCCGAGTTATGGCTGAAAATGTCGGTCATACTGATGTTAATCTTCTCTGCGGTAAGTATAATGATTTCTTTAAAAGAATTATTAATTGCCAACCTATTTTTAAACCTGTTTTTCTGTGTTTGCTTCTATCTATTTTTGTATGCCTAAAT
>NZ_JAZGQE010000461.1:0-605 GCF_048593885.1 Yersinia sp. 1252 StPb PI
GTATTAACATTCTATAAAAGAATATCTAGAATTAGCATTTTTGCTATTATGGTTGCAGTATATCTAATGCCTGTTGGTCTTGATGGCAATGAGATATATGGGAGGATCCTTAATCTTGGTTTTATCTTTCCTGTAATGCAAGTTATATTATTATCTTCACTGATTTTTAGTCGTAAGAGCTCAATATCAGTATCGGCTATTTTTATCTTCACCTTTATTTCTTGCTTAACTTTTCCAGTCGGCATTGGTATTGTTCTTATCTTTTCATTTATCTGTGGGGCACGTTATTACTTTGAGCGAAATACGTATTATCTGACACTATTACTCATTAGTTTACTGCTCGCTTTCTCGTCTATATTACTAATCTCCGGAACTGCAATCAACGATAAAGGTGGTGCAGATCTTCCTGTTAACTTGCAAGCTTTTATCGAGTTCTCCGGTGCCAGAGCATTAATTTACCCATTAGTTTTTAGCTTCTATCATTATCTTAGTGATATGCTAACTCTTGCTATAGTTTTAATTGTAGCTGTGGTTATTACGAGTGTTTTTTACGTGTCTTTTAAAAATGATAAGAGATTGTTTACAGCACAAAACTATTTTTTATT
>NZ_JAZGQE010000462.1:0-581 GCF_048593885.1 Yersinia sp. 1252 StPb PI
ATCTATAATAAAAGTTAATAAAACATAACTATCTAGACATTATGAATAGAGAGCTTTTCCGTAACTTGACATTGTTATCCCAAAATCAGCCTTGGGTAGACAAGAAGATGGATCGCCTTGAAGATCTTTTATTTAAAGATTGTGACACACATGATGAGAGAGAACTGCTCATTAGCTTAGTTAGTAGAATCGAGTATTTAGATAGCGAAAGGTTCGTACAAATTCTTAAAGATCTAGCCTTGGATATAGTCAGTGACCCAGGGTTGCACGATAGATCTACTGTTGTTACAGCTATGACTATGGGTCATGATGCTGATAGTGGCCAATTAGTTCTATATTCATTAAAAACAATATTACAAGAGTTAAATTGGTCAAGTTATAAACATGTAAATAACGCAGCCCATGCATACAAAACAATAATGTCGTCTGCCCCACATAGAGATATAGTTCTAGTCGATGAATTTGTGGGTTCAGGCAAAACAGTCATTGACCGAGTGAAAAGTATAATAAGCCAATTTGGGACCGATAAAAAAGACGAATTTTCTATTAAAGTAAAGGTTATTGCTGCCACAGAGGAAGGG
>NZ_JAZGQE010000463.1:0-574 GCF_048593885.1 Yersinia sp. 1252 StPb PI
AGGAAATAAAGTATGGGAAAAGGACACAGTAATGTCATGAGTCAGGGCCGCCGTGGCTCAACTGATGGCGTCAAGGGCGTGCCGAGAGGGCTTAGTGCTGGAAATCCTAATATCTTTTTACCACCGACAGCCAACCGCCACATACTTTTATCTTTACCCCGACGCGGCCACCCGGCATGAATATCGGTTCGGTATCGCCGCCACCGGCCAGTGCACCGGTCTTTCCGCAGCATACCGGAACGGATATCAGCTTCGATCACTCCAATCTTAGCATGACATTTTTGTCTCCGAACGAGATTGATTTCCACGATTACGTCATTTGGTTCCCAGCAGCGTCGGGGCTGGAACCGGAGTATATTTATCTTAAAACGCCACGGGATGAGCCGGGAGTGGTCACCGGTCGTGGGCAGCAAGTTGCAGGCGTTTGGCTGGCAGAGGCGGGTAAGGGGCTGGGGGTACCCATCCCGGCACAAATTGCCGATAAATTACGTAGCAGAAAGTTCAGTAGTTTTGATAGATTTAGGGAAGCGTTTTGGCAGGAGGTTGCGAATGACCCTGAATTGGCTGGGCAGTT
>NZ_JAZGQE010000464.1:0-568 GCF_048593885.1 Yersinia sp. 1252 StPb PI
CTATCTGGTGTTGTTTCGCCACCGGCGCTACCCAAATAGTTCAGCCGCAAATCAATCGTGTTACCGTGGGCACCTTTGTTTTTAGCGGTGAGCGTGATGACCGCCGCCACCGCAGCAGCAGTGACAGGCAAGGCGCTGGCGGCATTGATGGCGGAAGTTAATGCAGTGGCAATCTCTGCCACCTCATCAGTCGCCACCACCGCGACTTGCACCCGAATACCCGCGATATACAGAGAGATAACCCCAGTTGCTGATGCCTGCGTGGTCACGGTAATCTTACCCGTTGCCGCAACCATGGATTCCGCATCGCTCAACGGTAAAATGTAGATCTCACCGGCGATGTCATTCGCTAAGTATGCAGCCATCTGACCATGCAACATTGAACCTGCACCAGCTTGCCCCGCCACGGTAGCCACTGAGGAAACCAGTACCGGAATATCCGCAGGTAACGAGCCTGAAGCCAACATCTGGCCGATGATTAAAGTTCGCTGCGTCGTTGTCGCCGTGTTCGCCTGTGAGTTATCAAATTCAGCGAAGAAAAGCGGTGTCCGAAGATTGCTCGGAATAT
>NZ_JAZGQE010000465.1:0-560 GCF_048593885.1 Yersinia sp. 1252 StPb PI
GTCAACTTCAAAATCGCTACGATGTCGGAGGTTTTTTATTGAACTACTCCCATTACTTTCGTGGATTTTCATTTCTGCAATTGCACCCATAATATGAGATTTGTTCCCATCTGGTTCAAAAATAGAATTTTTCACATAATGAAGTCCATCAATAATTTTAATATGTGTATCAGCTAAGGGAATAGAGTATGAAATTTTTGAGCTAGATGGAGGTCGACCAGACTTCATCTGTGAAAAAATATTATATCCATCAGTTGATTTTACAGTAAGTTCAACCTCGCAAAGACCATTTGATATTACTTGCCTTTTTTTTTCCCATAGGGGGTCCGTATAATCGTATTTAATAACAAAATCACCTGTTACTATAAGTTCCTCCAAAAGAAGTGGTGAGGATGGCTTATTAAAATTCTTTTCAAATTCCATTATTTTTATTGCCCCTTGCTCAAAGGGGTCTATAGTTTTCAATACTTGAGTCAACACTCTATTGTATGATCTGTAATCGACATTCCCAGGATATAAGTCAGGCCTAAATACAGGAAGATAAGCTATCCAATCAAGAG
>NZ_JAZGQE010000466.1:0-554 GCF_048593885.1 Yersinia sp. 1252 StPb PI
ATCGAAGCCTAATATATTTCTGTAACCTGTTTTTATTAATGGATCTTTTAATTTTATAGGGGTCACTTTGTGCCAAATGGTTGAATTTCTATCGATATGAAACAAACCTTCACCACAGTTCAATGTTTGTGATTTAATAAACTCTTCTCTTTCTGTACAGTAGAGTTTACTCGTTCCTCCGTCAATATTGTATTTATCAATAATTAATGCTGATACAATATAGTCACATCCATCCTGATGTAAGCCCTCTGGCGAATTGCAGACCGAATTCATTGTATTATCAATAATCAAAGACATCTGATGACAGGTAACTTCAACCTTTTCTATTTTTTGCCCATGCTCACATTCGCACAGCATTTCGACGAAACTCCTTATGAGCTTTTTTAATATAAGTGAATGACTTATTGCCGGGTCCATTGGCGGGAATTGACGTTTTAATTGCCTTAAATCTGAGGGGTAGTCAGCATGTTGAGTAAAGTTAGTTAATTCTGGGCAGGCAATATTACTGACTTCCCATTGATTATTAATGTATTTAACAATAAATCGGCTAATAC
>NZ_JAZGQE010000467.1:0-543 GCF_048593885.1 Yersinia sp. 1252 StPb PI
ATCTTTCAGGCATTTTTACAATAGCTATTGGAGACAATGAAATAAAAGAAGGGGGTAATCTTGATATTTGTATAAACAGCGTTATGGAAGGTGATAGTATCGAATCTATTATTAATGAAATCAATGCATACCTACGGGTAAAAGCAAATGATAGTTTTTTGTGGTGGAGAATGTCTGGTAAGTATAAAAGATTTATTGACGAACTTGAATCTGCCACAAAAAACAACAAACTTAATATCTGTGATAACTATGTATTATCAAAGGGGACTAATGATAAATATCAATTTATCATAAAGGAAAATATGCCGCAGGAAGCTGTGTTATCAACAGAGTCTTGCTCCAATGCGGCGTCTGTAGATCATGAAAAAATAAATTCAGCTAGAGAGAGTATTAGATGTGCAGAGAATAAGCTAATGAAGCTTATACATCTATATTCTCTCGCGCGAGGTCTATACCTAATGCAGCATAAGATATTTGAATCTAATATATATCGAGGGAAAGATTTAACAATAAATAAAGATGTCATATTTAAAGGCAGCATGT
>NZ_JAZGQE010000468.1:0-543 GCF_048593885.1 Yersinia sp. 1252 StPb PI
GTTACAATATATGCCCATTTGGGGTTTTTATTTTCTTGGCTACCAAGTTGGTATATCGATTCTTTTAATTATTTCACCCCAGCAGTAGGTGTGGATTTGTTTTTTTGCATATCAGGGTATGTAATAACAAAATCTATATATAAATCAGGAATGAAAGAAAGAGGGTTTTTATCTCTTGCGCTCCCATTTTGGATAAGGCGAATGTGGAGGTTGTGGCCTTCTTCTTTTGCTTGGCTAGTTGTCACGCTGATTGCTGCTAGATATTTTAACTGGAACAATTCTTTTCATGAGTTTGAGTATAACGTCTACAGCTCAATAGCTGCATTATTCCAAGTGGCTAATGTGTATTTTACACACTGCATTCAGAATAGTAACTGTGGTTCCAATATGGTTTACTGGAGCCTTTCACTGGAAGAACAATTTTATTTTATATTTCCTTTTGCTATTTTCTTCATGAGTAAAAAAACTCTTTCGTTAGTTTTATTTATTGCAATATTAGCGCAGTTTTTTATATTTAGAGATAATGGATCTTTAGCTTGGACC
>NZ_JAZGQE010000469.1:0-539 GCF_048593885.1 Yersinia sp. 1252 StPb PI
GATATTATTCTTTTAGATAAAGATAAAACATGGAATCACAACTACTTATTCAAGTGGTATCATTCTTGTGTTAATAAAAGTATGTTACAAAATTCTGATGTAATTCCTAGTAATGATAAGCACTTATGTCTGCAATTTCATGCAATTCGTGCATATTTTTCAATAAATTCCGATAACCTAGAAATAGTGCCGGGGCCTGGATTTACAGGTGGTGACCTAGTTAAAGTCACTCCAGGGAAAAAGGTTTTATTCAAGTTAGATAGGGATGGGTACAATAAATGGTTTAAAGGTTTTTATAACGTGCGCGTATGGTTTTTGCGTGATATTGGAGATGCCGATCTTTCCGTTAATATTAGGTCAAATAATTCTTTCCCTACGTCAAATGTAAGAGGGAAAGTAAGTCTTGGAGGTAGACACACTAATCCATTGGATGCTATGCAAGATGATATTATGTATCATCAATATGATTCTAGTGTTTTATTGTTTAATGAAATGCCATTTGTTGTCATTGAAGTTGAAAACTTATCTTTAGATAAAAG
>NZ_JAZGQE010000046.1:0-28894 GCF_048593885.1 Yersinia sp. 1252 StPb PI
GGCGGATCCATCTTGATGGCGCATTGGTATTGCGCCGTGACTTGCTGACCAGCCGCAAGCAATTGGTGACTGAGCAGGCGCGTCATGTGGAAATGTCGCGAGAATTAGCCGAGCAAAGCAGTGCGGAATCGGATCTGGAAACAGATTATCAGGCGGCCAGTGACCACCTGAGTCTGGTGCAGACCGCCATGCGCCAGCAGGAAAAGATCGAGCGCTACCAGAGTGATTTGGAAGAGTTGACTTACCGGCTGGAAGAGCAAAATGAAGTTGTCGCCGAGGCCAGCGAGCAGCAGGCCGATAACGAAGCCCGCGCTGAAGCTGCTGAGTTGGAGGTGGACGAACTGAAAAGTCAGTTGGCCGATTACCAGCAAGCGCTGGACGTTCAACAGACCCGTGCTATCCAATATCAGCAAGCCTTACAGGCTTTGGAACGTGCGCGCGCACTGTGCCAGTTGCCAGAATTAACTGCCGATAATGCCGAAGAGTGGCTAGAAACCTTCCATGCCAAAGAGCAGGAAGCGACTGAATCGTTATTACAACTTGAGCAAAAACTGAGTGTTGCTGATGCTGCGCACAGCCAATTTGAGCAAGCTTATCAGTTAGTGGTGGCTATCGCCGGCGAGGTCAGTCGCAGTGAAGCCTGGCAAACTGCGCGGGAATTGTTGCGTGACTGGCCGTCGCAACAACATTTGGCTGAACGTGTGCAACCATTGCGGATGCGTCTGTCAGAGCTGGAACAGCGTTTACGTGCTCAGCAAGACGCAGAACGCTTGCTGCAAGAGTTCTGTAAACGCCAGGGGCAAGTATACCAGCCGGAGGAGTTGGAAGAGTTGCAGCGTGAACTGGAGTCACAAGTTGAAGAGCTCTCTCTCAACGTCAGTGATGCTGGTGAACGGCGCATGGAAATGCGTCAGGAACTTGAGCAAATTAAGCTCAAAATTCAGGAGCTAACGGCGCGTGCGCCAGTCTGGTTGGCGGCACAAGATGCGCTGAGTCAACTCAGCGAACAGAGCGGTGAGGCGCTGGAGGATAGCCGTCAGGTTACCGAACACATGCAGCAATTGCTGGAACGTGAACGCGAAACCACGGTGGAGCGCGATGAAGTCGCCGCAAGCAAACGTGCTGTTGATGCGCAGATTGAGCGTTTAAGTCAGCCAAGTGGTGCTGAAGATGCGCGGATGATTGCTTTGGCCGAACGCTTCGGTGGTGTGTTGCTCTCCGAGATTTATGACGATGTCACCATCGATGATGCGCCATACTTCTCCGCGCTGTATGGCCCATCGCGCCACGGTATCGTGGTACCGGACTTGTCACTGGTGCGGGATCAACTACAGGGGTTAGAAGACTGCCCGGAAGACCTCTATCTTATCGAGGGTGACCCGCAATCATTTGATGACAGTGTATTTGCCGTTGAAGAGCATGAAAAAGCGGTAGTGGTTAAAATTGCGGATCGCCAGTGGCGTTACTCCCGTTATCCAGAACTGCCGCTGTTTGGCCGTGCTGCCCGTGAGAACCGGCTGGAAGCTCTGTATCAAGAGCGTGACAGCCTGGCTGAACGTTATGCCACGCTGTCATTTGATGTGCAAAAAACGCAACGCTTGCATCAAGCATTCAGCCGTTTTATCGGTTCTCATCTGGCCGTGGCATTTGATGCAGATCCTGAAGCTGAAATTCGTTTACTCAATACCCGTCGTGGTGAAATAGAGCGTGCGCTGAGTGCACACGAAGAAAGCAACCAGCAGCAGCGCCAGCAATTCGAACAGGCTAAAGAGGGGATTTCAGCCCTTAACCGCTTGATCCCACTGATTTCATTGCTACTTGATGATACGTTGACTGACCGTGTCGAAGAGATAACTGAAGAATCGGCGCAAGCGCAAGAGGCGGCTCGCCATATTCAGAAGCATGGCGCTTCCCTGACTAAACTTGAACCGCTGTTAGCGGTATTACAAAGTGACCCGCAACAACACGAACAGTTGCAGGAAAACTATGTATTGGCGCAAAACAGCCAGCGTCAGGCTAAACAGCAAGCTTTCGCACTGACTGAAGTGGTTCAACGTCGTGCGCACTTTAGCTATACCGATTCTGCGGGCATGTTGACGGAGAACTCTGATCTCAACGACAAACTGCGCCAGCGCTTGGAGCAGGCGGAAGCAGAACGCACTCGCGCTCGTGAGCAGTTACGTCAGTATCAAGCGCAATTTACCCAGTATAATCAGGTGCTAGCGTCGTTAAAAAGTTCTTATGACGCCAAGCGTGACATGCTGAAAGAGTTAAGTCAGGAACTGGTGGATATCGGTGTTCAGGCTGATGCTAATGCAGAAGCCCGTGCTCGTACCCGCCGTGACGAGTTGCATGCGGCATTAAGTACTAACCGTTCACGCCGTAATCAGTTGGAAAAACAGCTAACCTTCTGTGAAGCTGAGATGGATAGCCTCCAGAAGAAACTGCGCAAGCTGGAACGAGATTATCATCAGATCCGTGAACAAGTCGTCAATGCCAAAGCAGGTTGGTGTGCGGTGATGCGGATGGTGAAAGATAATGGCGTTGAGCGTCGTTTGCATCGCCGTGAACTGGCCTATATGGACGGTGACGAGCTGCGTTCTATGTCGGATAAAGCCTTGGGTGCTCTGCGTCTGGCGGTGGCTGATAATGAACATCTGCGCGATGTGCTGCGTTTGTCTGAAGATCCGAAACGGCCTGAGCGTAAGATTCAGTTCTATATCGCGGTCTACCAACATCTGCGTGAACGTATTCGTCAGGATATTATTCGCACTGATGATCCGGTTGAAGCCATTGAACAGATGGAGATTGAACTGGGCCGTTTGACCGAAGAATTAACCGCTCGCGAACAGAAGCTGGCAATCAGTTCCAAAAGTGTATCGAATATTATCCGTAAAACTATTCAGCGTGAACAGAACCGCATCCGTATGCTGAATCAGGGCTTGCAAGCGGTGTCATTTGGTCAGGTCAAGAGCGTGCGACTGAATGTGAATGTACGTGAAGCTCACGCGACGTTACTCGATGTGCTATCTGAGCAACAAGAGCAGCATCAGGATCTGTTTAATAGCAATCGTCTGACCTTCTCCGAAGCATTGGCGAAACTCTACCAGCGGTTGAACCCACAAATGGATATGGGGCAGCGCTTGCCGCAGACCATTGGTGAAGAACTGCTTGATTACCGTAACTATCTGGAACTGGAAGTCGAAGTTTATCGCGGTTCAGATGGCTGGCTGCGGGCAGAAAGCGGCGCATTGTCAACCGGTGAGGCTATTGGTACCGGTATGTCAATACTGGTCATGGTGGTACAGAGTTGGGAAGAAGAGTCGCGTCGTCTGCGCGGCAAAGATATTTCCCCTTGCCGTTTGTTGTTCCTTGATGAAGCGGCGCGTTTGGATGCCAAATCTATCGCGACATTATTTGAACTGTGCGAGCGGCTGGAAATGCAATTAATAATTGCAGCACCAGAAAATATCAGCCCGGAAAAAGGGACAACCTATAAGTTGGTACGAAAAGTCTTCCAAAATCATGAGCATGTACATGTGGTTGGCTTACGAGGTTTTGCCAATGAAATACCAACATTGCCGCCGATACCTGCCGAGATACAACCTGGCGGTTAATTATTGTTCAGAAAGAAGGCAGCAATAATTAATCCGATTAAATGGTCGCTAACTAGCGGCCATTTTTATTTCTTCCACACCTTAGGGTTATATTTTATAACCACCGGAAATCTGTTAGCGTAACGTGAATGGTTAAATTTATATCGTTAACCACGCAAGGGGCAGTTCTGTTTGTATAATAATGATGAAAACCCGAAACTATTGAAGTGGTAGCCAACGAACAAATCTCGTTGAACTGATCGACGCTCAGGGATTCGGGTGCCAGAGCAGCAACAATGCTGCGACTTCAAGGAAGAAGGGTAACGACAGACTATGACGTACTTAGATAAGCATACCGGGGGCATAGAATGTCGATAGGGAAACGAAATCCGCAACGCGCATTAGCATTATACTGCGCTTTAATTTATAGCTTGATGCCGATATTTACAGCATCAGCCACGGCACCTGTCATGCCGTTAGACTCATCCTCAGCGCTGCCTATGAGTGGTACGACAATGTCGGTCGCACAAAGCCGCTCACAGTTATTATCAGTGCTGCCTAAAACGGTGACACCTTTCTATGCTTCTGAGTTGGCATTGCTTTATGCCGCCAACCGTATGCAGCCGATGTGGCAGGATAGAACTGCGGTGCAGCATTTTCAGCAGCAATTAGCCGAAGTGGCACTCTCCGGTCTCCAGCCGCAATTTATGCAGTGGGTAAAATGGCTGAGTGACCCTGACATTACCGGTCAAGCTCGCGATGTTATTTTGTCAGATGCCATGCTGGGATACTTGCACTTTATCTCAGGTGTTGGCGCTAACGGTAGTGTCTGGTTATACAGCAATGTGCCATACAAAATGGCGATGCCGCCGGTTACTATTTTAAATCGTTGGCAGCAAGCGGTGCATGAAGGTACTACCGCACCCTATCTGGCGTCGCTGGCCCCCCAACATCCTCAATACGACAAAATGCATCAGGCATTGAAACTGATGCTGGCAGACCGCCAGCCATGGCCACAGATGTCTAATGGCCCCAGCCTGCGCCCAGGCCAGTTAAGTGACGATATTCCAGCGCTACGAGAAATCCTGGACAGAACGGGCATGCTACACCCCATTGCATCAGAACCGGCCAAAGCCCCAGAGGTTATCCCGGTGGATAATCCAGCAGTAGCCGTGGTCAATGATGATCTCTCGGTTGATGAAGAAAAGAGCCGTGCTCAGGCTCACAGTTTAGTGGTTAGCCCTTCAGCGGCACCCGTGGCCGACGTTCCTGTTACCGGTGGGGTTGTAGCGTCGCCATCAGCGCCGCTCACCACAACTATAACCGACAATGTTTATACGCCAGAGTTGGTGGCAGCCGTTAAACGTTTTCAACAGTGGCATGGGCTAAGTGATGATGGTGTTATTGGTGTCCGAACTCGTGAATGGTTGAATGTCTCACCACAAACGCGGGCAACATTATTGGCATTGAATATTCAGCGTTTGCGTATTTTACCGGGACACGTCGATAACGGCATTATGGTTAACATCCCAAACTATTCGCTTAATTATTATAAGAATGGTGCTGAGGTTCTCTCATCTCGGGTGATTGTTGGCCGTCCAAGCCGCAAGACACCGTTGATGAGCAGTGCGTTAAATAATGTGGTGGTCAATCCGCCGTGGAATGTACCAACGTCTCTGGTGCGCCAGGATATCGTACCCAAAGCACGCTATGATGCTGGCTATTTCCAGCGTCATGGTTATACCGTTTTGTCTGGTTGGAGTAATGAGGCTGAAGTTGTTGATCCATCGATGATCGATTGGAGCATGATTTCACCTAATAACTTCCCGTACCGTCTGCGTCAGGCACCAGGTGCCAGTAATTCATTAGGGCGCTTCAAATTCAATATGCCAAGCTCTGATGCTATCTACTTACATGACACGCCGAACCATGGTCTGTTCCAGAAAGATATCCGTGCATTAAGTTCCGGCTGTGTCCGCGTTAATAAAGCCTCGGATCTGGCAAATATGTTATTGCAAGATGCTGGCTGGAATGATGCGCGGGTTTCCTCAACGTTAAAACAAGGCGATACCACCTACGTGAATATTCGCCAACGTGTCCCGGTGCAATTGTATTACCTGACAGCATGGGTGGCGGATGACGGTAGGCCACAATTTAGAACAGATATTTACAATTATGATAAGACGGTGAGATCCGGTGCACAAATCTCACCTCAGGCTGAACTTTTAATGCAATAAATGCAGTAAAACTCAATAACTAATGGTCTTAATATCGGGTTGTCGTAGGGGGCCCCAAATTGGGGTTCTCTATAACCGAACTTAAACGCACAGCGAGTGCGGGCCGAATGCGGGTTGACTGGTTTTCCGTAGGCGGTTATGGTTCGGGACGGCACATTTGGTTAGTGCTTTCTTTTGACATTCTTGCCGGGTATTAACAGAGATCATGGATAAAATTGATAATTATCGCCGTAAATGGCTAACGTTAGGCGGGGCAGCGCTGGGTATATCGCTGCTTCCAGGGCAGGCATTCGCCACCCTTTCAACTCCTCGCCCACGGATCTTGACCCTGAATAACCTCAATACAGGCGAGTCCATAAAAGCCGAATTTTTTGATGGTCGGGGCTATAACAAAGATGAACTTTCCCGCTTAAACCATCTCTTTCGCGATTATCGGGCCAATAAGGTAAAAACTATCGACCCACGCCTGTTTGATCAACTATACCGCCTGCAAGGGCTTCTTGGCACAACTAAACCGGTGCAGCTTATTTCCGGTTACCGCTCACTTGATACCAATAATGAACTGCGCGAACGCAGCCGTGGTGTGGCCAAACACAGTTTCCACACGCAAGGGCGGGCAATGGATTTTCATATTGAAGGTATTCAATTGAGTAATATCCGCAAAGCAGCATTAAAAATGCGTGCAGGTGGTGTAGGATATTACCCTCGCAGTAACTTTGTACATATTGATACTGGGCCGACAAGAACCTGGTAGCAGACATTTTTATGCCAATGCATTGAATCATACCTAACAGATTTCAAATTGTAGGGCGGTGGCAAGCAAGTGCCAAATCGGTCAGAGTGGGTTTGAACAGCACTTATGCCAGCCACAGGGCGAGCCTCAAGATTCAGGTTCGCTAATCTCGATAAACTGATGCTATCAGTGATTCGGGTAAACGACCGCAGCCCATACAGATGTATGGTTGAAAGATGATAGGTATATTGCCAGTTGCATTTGGGGTGGAGTTTTATGAAATATCAAATTATTCCGGTGACGGCCTTTAGCCAGAACTGCACCTTAATCTGGTGTGAAGCCACAAAGCAGGCCGCATTGGTGGACCCTGGTGGTGACGCAGCCAAGATCATTGCTGAAGTTGCACGTCAGGGGGTAACGGTCAGCCAGATTTTGTTGACTCACGGCCATCTGGATCATGTGGGTGCTGCTGCTGAGTTAGCCGCTCATTTTGATATCCCGATTTATGGCCCTGAAAAAGAAGATACGTTCTGGTTAGAAGGGCTACCGGCGCAGAGCAGAATGTTTGGTTTGAGCGAATGTGAAGCTTTTACCCCAACCCGTTGGTTGACCGAGGGTGACAAAATCACTGTTGGTGAAGTGGAGTTATCGGTATTGCATTGCCCTGGGCATACGCCAGGTCACATTGTCTTCATTGACCAACAGGGGCGTCTGGCACTGGTCGGTGATGTTATCTTTAACGGTGGTGTTGGACGTAGTGATTTCCCTCGCGGTGATCACCAACAACTGATTAACTCCATTCGGACTAAATTGTTGCCTTTAGGTGATGACATAACGTTTATTCCCGGTCATGGCCCAATGTCTACGTTAGGCCATGAACGGCAGACTAACCCGTTTATACGTGAAGAACCGGCTATTTGGTGATGTCGACATCATAAACAGCTAGAATTTCAAAGAAGGCACCGTCAGGTGTCTTTTTACGTTATATTGAATAAGTGATTTACATATTTTGTGAAGCAATAGTTATTTATCTATTGGTGCTGTGATCATAATGATGATAGCGGTCGGTGCTTATATTATCTTTGCGAGGTGGATAAAGCCTGACCAACAAACAGTCGTCACGTTAATTGACCCGGCACTGTTTCTGCTGCCGTTTTGAGTTCGTAATATTACGAGCGCCTTTCAATGGAAGCCACTATGCCGTTTCGTCGTTTCAGACTGAATAAATTCCTGTCCCGGCTAAGTTTTTCTTGCATGGTATTATTCTTATTTCTGTTGTTAGGGGCGGCAGTGATTTATGCGCAAACCAAAGCCAATATGCATCAGGATGCTGAAGCTAAGTTATTACAAGGCAGGGCTCGATTCGAGCAGATATTTAATAATTTGCAGCATGCGGCGCTTCAGGTAGAAACTGGATTAGGCAAACCTTGCATGCAAGTTGTTCAAAACCTGCGGGATCAAGTTGTCATTATACCGGATGTGCGTTCAGTCTCTTTAGCTAAGGGGACGACCATCTATTGTTCCTCGATATATGGCCCACTTTCCACGCCGTTTGATCTAGATGTGTTCGTTGATGGTCAACTGGAGCTAATGCAGGGTAATGATGTCACTCCAGATCGTGCTTTGATGGTGTATCGGCTGGCGCGAGGTGATTACAGCATACTGGTCGCGGTCGATGGCTATTATCTGCGCAGCATCCTTAACTTATTAAGTGGTGATATACAATTGTATCTGAGGGTGGGTGATAAATGGATGGATGCGGTGGGTATGGTACATCCAGGCCACCCCCCCGAGGGAAGCGAACCGTTATATCTGGCCTCAGACAAGTTTGCTTATTCATTAAATACGACGCTCTCTAACCAGCAATATTTGGCCTATGCCTGGCAATATAATCAAGGTAGCCTGATATTTTTCATCTTAATGAGCATCGGTTCAGCCGCGCTGGTTTTCTGGTTATCGGGTAGGGCGGCATCACCCACACAGGTATTAAAACAGGCGTTAGAAAACAACGAGTTTGTTGCTTATATGCAGCCGATAGTATCAGGCAAAGAGCAATGCTGGGTGGGTTGTGAAGTTCTAATGCGTTGGCAGCATCCTGTTAATGGTTTAATTCAGCCAAATAAATTTATTCCGATGGCCGAGGACAGTGAACTTATTGTTCCTATGACTCGCGCTATCATGCAGCAAGTTAGTACCACTTTTGCACCTTACGTAAATCAGTTACCGGAAGGTTTTCACTTTGGTTTTAATATCAGTGCTAACCATTGCCGTGATCTGAGTCTGGTAGATGATTGCCGCCGTTTTATTCAGGCTTTTGGTGGTAATAAAATCAATATCACGTTGGAATTAACCGAACGGAAATTAATCGTTGCCGATGAGATTACCGACCGATTATTTGCCGAGTTGCATGCTTTGGGGGTATTTATTGCTATCGACGATTTTGGTACCGGACATTCAAGTCTGACTTATTTGCAGAACTTTAAAGTGGATTTTCTGAAAATTGACCAAAGTTTTGTTGGCATGATTGGTTCCGATGCATTGTCGAGCCACATTGTCGGGAATGTTATCGATCTCGCTACCCGACTAGGGTTGCAGACCATTGCAGAGGGAGTCGAAAACGACACTCAAATGCGTTATTTACAGGCCCATAACGTCGACTATCTGCAAGGCTATATGTATGGGCGTCCTATGCCGATGAGCGAATTTGCCAAATATATGTTCCATTAAGACTCATATTCTGACATTTGAAACAAAATAAAAAGGGTGCATATGCACCCTTTTTACGGTAGGTCATTGATGCTTAATCACAGCACAGCAACGATAGCTTCACACAGCGGAGCCATGTTATCAGGTGTCATACCTGCAACGTTTACCCGGCCAGAGTTGACAGCATAAACAGCAAACTCATTGCGCAGGCGCAGAACCTGCTCTTTGGTCAGGCCACTGAATGAAAACATCCCATTCTGGTTAATGATAAAGCTGAAGTCCTGCTTCGCACCTTTTTCCTGCAATGTATTCACAAACAACTGACGCATACGATGAATGCGCTGGCGCATATCGGTCAGTTCTTGTTCCCAAATGGCGCGTAATGTCGCGTTGCTCAGGATGGTGGCAACCACTGACGCACCATGGGCTGGTGGGTTGGAATAGTTAGCACGGATAACGGCTTTAACCTGGCTGAAGGCGATATCGGCCACGTCGCTGCTAGCGGCAACAATGGTGCAAGCCCCGACTCGCTCATTATACAAACCAAAGTTTTTCGAATAAGAGCTACAAACGATCAGTTCCTGATGTTTGGCAGCGAAAATACGCAGCCCCTGAGCATCTTCTTCCAAACCTTTGGCAAAACCTTGGTAGGCGAAGTCAAACAGTGGTAGCCAACCTTTGGCGACTGACAGCTCAGCTAATTGGCTCCATTGGGCTTCGGTTGGGTCGATACCGGTAGGGTTATGGCAGCAGCCATGGAATAGCACTACGTCGCCAGCCTGAGCTTCTGAGAGGCTTTTTAATAGCCCATCGAAGTCCAGTGAATGGTTCGCAGCGTCATAATAGGCATACTCAACCACTTCAAGCCCTGCAGCGGCGAAGATATTTTTATGGTTCGGCCAGCTAGGGTTACTGACCCAGACACGTTTAGCGCTGGTCTGATGGGCGATAAAATCAGCAGCAATACGTAACCCGCCGGTACCACCTGGGGTTTGAGCGGTACGCGCACGCTTATCGGCAATAATAGCGCTGTCGGCACCGAACAACAGTTCTTGTGTACAACTGGCGAAAACCGGCAGGCCATCAATACCCAGATAGTTTTTAGTAACTTCGTTTTCCAGCAAATACTGCTCAGCTTTCTTCACGCTGGTCAGCACCGGCGTTTTACCGGTTTCGTCTTTGTAGACACCAATCCCCAGATTGATTTTATGAGGGCGGTCATCCGCGCGGAAAATATCGGTCAGGCCCAGAATCGGGTCAGCAGGTGCAGCAGTGATTTTTTCAAACATGTCAGAGGCTTCCATGGCTTAGCGTTAAGCAAACAGAACTATCAGGGTAGCGCCAGTTGCAGTCTTTGCCAACCGTTTGCGATAAAAAGAAATGAATGTTGTGAGGCGGGGGAATTCAGGGTGAAAAATCGGCAAAATAGCGTATTCGACAGCGTAATATCCCTCTATTGGCTAAGGATAAAAACAAAAAGACAGAGCCGAAGCCCTGTCTTTTTTAACTTATGTCAGCAGATAAACTGCGTGATTAAGTTTAACTTAGAACTGGTATACCAAGCCAACACCAACAACGTCATCAGTGTTCAGCTTGTTAGTACGAGTGAACTCGTTCTCGTCCAACAGGTTGATTTTGTAATCAACATAGGTAGACATGTTTTTGTTGAAGTAGTAGTAAGAACCTACAGAAACATATTTCAACAGATCTTGGTTATCGCCATTCGCGTTAAGATCTTTCCCTTTAGACTGAACGTAGCCTAAAGATGGACGCAGACCGAAGTCGAACTGGTATTGTGCAGTGATTTCAATATCACGAGTTTTGTTAGCAATAGTGTTGCTAAAATCACCGTATGGAGTCAGGTTCTGAGTTTCAGCATACATTACAGCCAAGTATACGTTGTTAGCGTCGTATTTAGCACCAACGTTCCATGCCTGAGCTTTATCGCCTTCAGCAGTACTGAATGCTTTTTGCTCGTTAGTGCGGTTTGCAGAAGAGAAACCAGCACCAAAGTTCACACCGTAACCGATATCATAAGTTGAAGAGATACCGAAACCGTCGCCATTCTGATCTTTCAGGTTAGCACCAGTGTAAACACCGGTAACTGGGTCAATAGAACCAGCACGGTCATTCTGGTTTTTGCCTTGATATTGCAGAGCAAAATTCAGGCCATCAACCAGACCGAAGAAGTTGGTGTTACGATAAGTAGCCAGACCAGTAGAACGACCAGTCATGTAGTTATCAGAGTTAGAGATAGAGTCGCCACCGAACACTGGCAGCATGTCAGTCCATGCGTTAACGTCATAGATTACGCCGTAGTTACGGCCGTAGTCCAATGAACCGAACTGATCAAATTTCAGACCAGCAAAGCCCAGACGGGTTTTGTTGCCTTTGTCGCCTTGAGATTCAGCGTGGTTAGCCTGAACGTTGTATTCCCACTGGCCGTAACCGGTCAGTTGGTTAGTAATTTGGGTTTCACCTTTGAAGCCGAAACGAACATAAGTTTCGTCGCCGTCTTGGCCAGCGTTGTCAGAGAACTGGTGACGCGCGTCAACTTTACCGTACAGATCAAGTTTGTTGCCGTCTTTGTTGTAGATTTCTGCTGCATTAGCTGCGCCAGCTACTAACAATGCTGGGATTACTACTGCAAGAATATTGCGCTTCATCATTATTATTACCCTCATTGGTGTTATTCGGACACCTGCCACTGCCGCCAATAATTTTTTTGGAACTATTGTTGAGAGTTTGGTGTCGTCTGTGTCTGAACGCAGTGTTCCATTCACAGACCTGATAATCCACACCGAAAATGCTACCAATTGCCTGAATGTGTTTCATTGAGATACCATGTGTTACTAAATGTAAATATCAGGGAACTTTGTGACTTAGATCGAACTTTAAAAAATGACAAAAGCCAGCAGAGCTGGCTTTTATTTATACAAATAAACATTTTTTCGAAATGACGAACTTAGAAGCTGGCATTTCTCGGTGTGCGTGGGAATGGGATGACATCCCGAACGTTTTGGACCCCTGTTACATAGGAGATCAATCGCTCAAATCCAAGGCCAAATCCTGAATGCGGTACCGTACCGTAGCGACGCAGATCACGATACCACCAATAATCTTCTTTATTGAGGCCCATCTCTTCCAGACGTGCGTCCAACACATCTAAGCGCTCTTCACGTTGTGAACCCCCGATGATTTCACCAATTCCCGGCGCTAATACATCCATCGCTGCAACGGTTTTGCCATCTTCGTTCATCCGCATATAGAAAGCTTTAATGTCTTTCGGGTAGTTTTTAACCACTACCGGTGCCTTAAAGTGTTTCTCAGCCAAATAACGCTCATGTTCAGAAGACAAATCTATGCCCCATGACACGTCATTTTCAAATTTCTGGCCCGATGCCAGCAAAATCTCGATAGCGTCGGTGTAATCAACCTGAGCAAAATCAGAGGTGACAAAACGTTGTAGGCGATCTACCGCATCTTTATCTACCCGCTCAGCAAAGAACTTCATGTCATCAGCACGTTCATTGAGCACCGCCTGGAAAACATATTTCAGCATTTTCTCGGCCAATGCGGCGACGTCATCTAAAGAAGCAAATGCGACTTCAGGTTCAACCATCCAGAATTCCGCCAAATGACGGCTGGTGTTGGAGTTTTCTGCCCGGAAAGTGGGGCCGAAAGTGTAAACTTTGGACAATGCACTGGCGTAGGTTTCTCCATTCAACTGACCGGATACCGTCAGGAATGCTTCTTTACCGAAGAAATCCTCGCTGAAATCGACAGCTCCAGTATCTGTGCGTGGCAAGTTTTCCAGATCCAGCGTCGACACGCGGAACATTTCACCAGCACCTTCGGTATCTGAAGCGGTGATCAGTGGGGTAGAAACCCAGAAGTAACCGTTTTCATCGAAGAAACGGTGAATTGCCTGCGCTAAGGTATGGCGGACACGGGCAACAGCACCAATCAGGTTTGTACGTGGGCGTAAGTGAGCCACTTCGCGCAAGTATTCGATGCTGTGACGTTTTGCCGCCATCGGATAGGTATCGGGATCATCAACCCAGCCGACCACTTTGATAGCAGTTGCCTGAATTTCAAAGCTCTGGCCTTCACCTGGTGATGCCACCACTGTTCCAGTGACTTCTACTGAGCAGCCGGTAGTCAGATGCAGTACTTCATCCTGATAATTAGGCAAAGCATTATTCACGACGGCCTGTAACGGGTCAAAGCAGGAACCGTCATAAACGGCAACGAAGGAGATACCCGCTTTAGAATCTCTCCGGGTACGCACCCAACCGCGTACGGTGACTTCACTGTCAACCGCAGCACGGCCTTGCAGTACGTCGACTACAGGCACTACGCTCATAGATTTCTCTCTTTAATAGTTTTGATATAGAAATAGTTAACAACCCAACCAAATGGGGATGTTGCTATGTTACTTGCGGCAGTGCAGGACACAAGTAGAAATCACCAGATCAGTGCAACATTTCTGTCGTTATCCTTAATAAAGGCGGCACAAATCAGAGCTGGGTTTAATTGGGAAGTGGTTGTGAGGGGAAAACAGCTAAGTGAAGTGGCTCGCCGGGTTATATTAACACCCCGACGAACCCTCATTATGCAGGCCGATACTAACTGGCCTTTTTGACTAACGGCAGGGCGAATGCTTCGCGTAACTCATCAACAAAAGCCGGGTCCTGACAGATAGTTTTACCCGGACTATCCGAGAGTTTTGCGACCGGCTTGTTGTTGCATTCAACCAGTTTAATGACAATATTGAGCGGTTTAACGCCGGGAATATCACAAGTTAAACGGGTACCGATACCGAACACTAATTTAATTCGTTGATAGAAATGGCGATAGAGTGACAACGCTTTTTCCAGATCTAAATTATCTGAAAACACCAATGTTTTACTCATTGGGTCAATACCCAGTTTTTCATAATGGGCGATAGCTTTTTCACCCCATTCTACCGGGTCACCTGAGTCATGGCGCAATCCTTGATAGCGATTGGCGAATGTCTCATCAAAATCGCGCAAGAAGGCATCCATGGTAATACAGTCAGTCAGTGCGACACCAAGTTGATTTGGGTACTCATCTAACCAGACTTGTAGTGCCACGCGCTGACTATTGGCCAGTATCGGACTTATCTGCTGATGAGCCTGGAACCATTCATGGGCTTGAGTACCGACCGGAGCTAATGCCAGGTTGCGGGCTAAATCATAGTTGCTGGTACCTACAATATAGGGGAACTCATCTTTTAAGCTGCTGACAATAGCATGCTGTATATCGCGTGAGAAACGGCGACGGGAGCCAAAATCCATTAGCTTGAAATGACTAATATCGATATCCGCGCTGAGAATCTTAAACTGCTGAAGTTTGTTGCGCAGTTGTGTGACGGCCTCGGCTGTTGTGACACCGACTGACCGGCGCCGATGAACGATTTCACTGATCACTGCCAGCAAAGGGACTTCCCATAAAATCGTTTCGCACCATAAACCGGCAATCCGAATATCTAATTTACCGTCATTATTGGATACGGTGACCTGCTCAGGATTAAAACGAAAATCCCGCAACCAATTGAGGTAATCATCTTGAAAGAAGGGTAACCCCGAGAGGTAGGTAAACTCATCAGCGGTTAACGCTAATTGTTTCATTAGCGCTATCTGATGGCGGATTTCATCGGCATATTCGCCCAGCAACTCATCACCACGGCAGCGGAATTCAGCGGCAACGGTAATATGGCGATAGCGATGGAACACGGCTTGTTGCATATGGAGCTTATAAGCATCCGTATCAAGCAGTGAAGTCAAAATCGGTGAGGCGTCTTGGGTCATGGCGCTATACAGCATCCTCGTAGGAGCATTTTCCGCAGTCAGCATATACCCTTGGTACTTGAAGTTGTCAGGGCTGCTTCGTTCACTCACCCGAATTACCTACTTATGTAAGCTCATCGTGATGCGTTCACTGGCCGCCGACCGGCAACACCAATTACTTTGGACATAATCTATAAAGTCGCAGGAGTATACCGGTATTATCCTGTTATTGAAGCCTCATCACACCATAAATGCTAATCACAGGTCTAGGATTAAACGTGCCATTATCAGTGAAACGGCTATTTTCTTTAGTGGTGTTGGCCCTTAAGGTCAGATTTTTAGCTGTTTAAGCGAATAAAGGATAAATTAACTTATAAAATATAGGGTTATTAAATTGCACTACTGAGCAACAAAAGGTAAATCTTTGTTTCCTGTTGGTTATCAGAGGTCACCTTGGCGGCCTGGTGCGGGTATTTCCCCATCATTGAGATATCACAATCAACGCAGAGCAATGTGGGGAAATAGCAAACATCATATTATATGTTTAGACATCGACTTAGATAAGTGCGATCAGGGAAGATGGCCGTAGGGTAGCCCCGATCCCGCTTGATTGCGGATATGGTCGATGAATTCTTGGCTAAGCGCTACAACATCATAGGCATAGGGTGGGATCCTGCCGATATCAGCGTCAAACCCACAATTGTTGAGTTCAGCAAGGCTATGGTTAAAAGTCGAGCCGTCATCACTAACTTTATCGCCGCCATTAAACGCCTTCATTACCCGATATTCAGCCGTAAGGTCATTAACCAAAAATATATTTTTCTCTGATAAAATACTGGACTGATAACCCAAGCCATAGCTGTATTCGTAGGGATATATAGGATCTGATTTATCTTGCTCAAATAAATTATTATAGAGATGTATGCTGGCGAAACGAACTCGCGGAGTGCGCTGGATTATCCGCGTAAAGTAATTATTAAAGAATGTAACGTGCATGGTTCCTGCATCTTGCTCAGCATGACTATCGCTATGACCAATCAAAATAGTTTTGTCATGTAATTCAAAACGGCAGTGAGAAACCGTGACATAGTCAGAGCCGCGTTTAATATCTAACGCGCCATCATGCTGAACAAACTTCCAGCCATCCTTCTCGGTGTATTGATCAATCGTAAAACGGCCATCACTAAACGTGACATGGTCTACCCAGACATGGTGTGAATTAATGATATTTAAACCATCCCATTCAGCATTCCACCCATCACCTTCTTCAAACTGGGGATCGACATCTACTGGGTTCTCAATAAAGGTCTGAATCTATGTTCAATCTTATTAATGTATGAAGACCAATGTGCATGATGTCGGGTTCCGTGCTGATGGTATTGGCATATTCTGCTGTCAGAAATGACGATACCGAGCAAATCAACGGGTATTTTGCTCACCAAATGCAAGCAGGAAAATGAGCTGCGAGGCGGCTCGAAAAAAGCACATTCAATGCGTTATTTGCCGTAATAGCACTCGCTCTCACCTAGGTTTTTTTTACAATTGTGATACATTAAAAAGCTATCTGAGTCTGAGGCCAATGGGCTGACAGCAATGTTCTGGTCGCCGTGATACTGGCCTTATACGACTATTAATACAGACCTGATAATCATATTCACTGATGACGTCAAAAGGGTTCCTATGACACAACAGCCGCAAGCTAAATACCGTCACGATTATAAATCGCCGGATTACACCATTACCGATATCGATTTGGACTTCGCACTGGATGCGCAAAAAACGACGGTAACGGCGGTCAGTAAAGTAAAACGTCAGGTAGCAGATGTGACGCCGTTGATTCTAAATGGTGAGGATCTCACGCTCGTCAGTATCAGTGTTGATGGGCAAGTTTGGCCTCATTATCAGCTACAGGATAACTCGCTGGTCATTGAGCAATTACCAGCACATTTCACACTGACAATCGTCAATGATATTCATCCTGCGACCAACAGTGCACTTGAGGGATTATATCTTTCCGGTGACGCGCTGTGCACCCAGTGTGAAGCCGAAGGTTTCCGCCATATTACTTACTATTTAGACCGTCCTGATGTTTTGGCCCGTTTTACGACCCGCATCGTGGCTGACAAATCTCGTTATCCTTATTTGCTTTCCAATGGTAACCCTGTGGGGCAGGGTACACTGGAAGATGGTCGTCATTGGGTAAAATGGCAAGATCCATTCCCTAAGCCTTGTTATCTGTTTGCTCTGGTTGCCGGTGATTTTGATGTTTTGCGCGATAAGTTCATTACCCGCTCCGGGCGTGAAGTCGCATTGGAGCTTTTTGTTGACCGCGGTAATTTAGATCGCGCCGACTGGGCGATGACGTCGTTGAAGAACTCCATGAAATGGGATGAGACTCGTTTTGGTCTGGAATACGATCTCGACATCTATATGATTGTCGCGGTTGATTTCTTCAATATGGGTGCGATGGAAAATAAAGGCCTGAATGTATTCAACTCTAAATATGTTCTGGCAAAAGCTGAAACAGCAACAGATAAAGATTATCTGAACATTGAAGCGGTTATCGGACATGAATATTTTCATAATTGGACAGGTAATCGAGTCACGTGCCGTGATTGGTTCCAGTTAAGCCTGAAAGAGGGCTTGACGGTATTCCGTGATCAAGAGTTCAGCTCTGATTTAGGTTCACGTTCAGTTAATCGAATTGAGAACGTACGCGTAATGCGTGCCGCACAGTTTGCCGAAGATGCCAGCCCAATGGCCCATGCCATTCGACCAGACAAAGTTATCGAGATGAACAACTTTTACACCCTTACCGTGTATGAGAAGGGTTCAGAAGTTATCCGCATGATGCATACCCTACTGGGTGAACAACAATTCCAGGCCGGTATGCAGCTCTATTTTGAACGCCATGATGGTAGTGCCGCAACGTGCGATGATTTTGTACAAGCAATGGAAGATGCATCGAATGTCGATCTCTCTTTATTCCGTCGCTGGTATAGCCAGTCCGGCACTCCGATTCTGACCATCCGTGATGACTATGATGCTGAGAAGCAGCAGTACCATCTGCACGTCAGCCAGAAAACCTTACCAACCGCTGACCAGCCGGAAAAACTGCCACTGCATATTCCATTAGATATTGAACTATATGACAGTAACGGAAATGTGATTGCGCTACAGAAAAACGGCTTGCCGGTCCATCATGTCCTGAATGTGACCGAGTCTGAGCAGACATTTACCTTTGATAATGTTGAACATACGCCGATCCCCTCTTTGCTGCGCGAATTCTCCGCTCCAGTCAAACTGGATTATACCTACAGTGATCAGCAGCTCACTTTCCTGATGCAGCATGCGCGTAATGAATTCTCTCGTTGGGATGCTGCCCAGAGCTTGCTGGCAACCTATATCAAACTTAATGTTGCCAAGTATCAGCAGAAACAGCCGCTGAGTTTACCCACTCACGTTGCGGATGCTTTCCGGGCAGTATTACTCGATGAAAATCTTGATCCGGCTCTGGCAGCGCAGATCTTGACCTTACCGTCAGAAAATGAAATAGCAGAGCTGTTTACTACCATTGATCCGCTGGCGATCAGTGCGGTTCATGAGGCTATTACTCGTTGTTTGGCTCAGGCATTGTCTGATGAACTGTTAGCCGTATATGTTGCGAATATGACACCTGTCTATCGTATTGAACACAGTGATATTGCCAAGCGTGCATTGCGTAATACCTGCCTGAATTATCTGGCTTTTGCTGATGAAGACTTTGCTAACAAGTTGGTCTCGTCACAATACCACCAGGCGGATAATATGACTGATTCGCTGGCCGCATTGGCGGCGGCAGTCTCTGCACAATTACCTTGCCGTGATGAGTTGCTTACAGCCTTCGATATGCGTTGGAATCATGATGGTTTGGTTATGGATAAATGGTTTGCACTGCAAGCGACGAGTCCGGCGGCTGATGTTTTGACACAGGTACGGGCTTTGCTTAAGCATCCGGCATTCAGTTTGAGCAATCCAAATCGCACTCGTGCGTTAGTCGGTAGTTTTGCTTCGGGTAATCCGGCGGCATTCCATGCCAGCGATGGCAGTGGTTATCAATTCCTGGTCGAAATTCTCAGTGATTTGAATACCCGTAACCCGCAGGTGGCTGCACGGCTGATTGAGCCGTTGATTCGCTTGAAACGTTATGATGCTGGCCGTCAGGCTCTGATGCGCCAGGCGCTGGAGCAACTTAAAACGCTAGATAATCTGTCCGGTGATTTATACGAGAAGATAACTAAAGCACTGGCCGCATAATGGCTAAATCAGCCAATAGCGCTGCCCACTAACGTTACCTTCACAGCACAGAGGGCAGCAATGCCCTCTTTTTTATGGTTCTTGACCTACAAATAGTTAACACCTTGTTATCAATATAGTTAAACAAAGAGATTCTTTGCGTGGCTTTACTGAGCAATCGTTTACTTTCCTGATAGATAAATTTACCATTCCCGCGTCTATCCATAGGTTGAAAGCCGGTCAGGAGATCACATGTACTACCCACTCGTCAAAAAAGCACTATTTCAGCTTGATCCAGAACGTGCCCATGAATTCACTTTCCGGCAGTTAAAACGTGTTACTGGCACACCACTCGAATTCCTGGTTCGCCAGTCGGTACCAACCAAACCAGTGAGCTGTATGGGATTGTCATTCAAAAATCCATTAGGTTTGGCGGCGGGGCTGGATAAAGACGGTGAATGTATTGATGCTCTGGGCGCGATGGGGTTCGGTTTTATCGAAGTGGGTACGGTGACACCCCGGCCACAGTCAGGTAATGATAAGCCAAGGTTGTTTAGGATCGTTGAGGCTGAAGGCTTGATCAACCGGATGGGATTTAATAATCACGGAGTTGATAACTTAATTGAAAATGTCAAAAAATCACATTTTGGCGGAATATTAGGTATTAATATCGGGAAAAATAAAGACACTCCGGTAGAGCAAGGTAAAGAAGATTACTTGATTTGTATGGATAAAATTTATCCTTACGCGGGATATATTGCGATTAATATCTCCTCACCTAATACCCCAGGGTTACGATCTTTGCAGTATGGTGAAGCGTTAGATGATTTGTTGGCAGCAATTAAAAATAAACAAACTGAATTACATCAGCGCCATCATAAATATGTTCCTGTGGCAGTAAAGATCGCGCCGGATCTTACCGAGGAAGAGTTGATCCAAATAGCTGACAGTTTAGTTCGCCATAATATAGATGGCGTTATTGCCACTAATACAACATTAGATCGCTCTCTCATTCAGGGATTAAATTATTGCGAACAAGCCGGTGGTTTAAGTGGCCGACCATTACAATTACGTAGCACGGAAGTCATTCGTCGCTTATCGCAAGAACTGCAAGGGCGTCTGCCAATTATCGGGGTAGGTGGAATTGATTCGGTTACTGCCGCTCGCGAAAAAATGGCGGCAGGTGCTTCATTGATTCAAATTTATTCCGGCTTTATCTTCCGTGGGCCTGGTTTGATTAAGAATATCATCACTCATATCTAATTATTTAACTTCATTACTGGCCGGGGGGTTTATTTCTTCCTCCGGCTCGTCTATATTTTACTCCGGTAGATTAAATATACAGCGAAAGCCCTATACCTAAATAATGTGAGTTGCAGGTAAGCGGTAATCGAATAACAAAGTGGTCGTGAACTGATTTGAACGCGGCTTATAGTGGTCTCGTAGCGGCGAACTTCATGGATGGGCTGAGTAACGAGAGCCGCCAACGCACATGCTGTTTGAAGTATGATGCGGTTATATGAAATTAATCCCATTTGATGGGCGAAGAACTCAGTTATTGAGTCAATGATGTTAGCAGCATGGCGGGAAGGAAAAATATGCGAATTAAACCAGATGATAAATGGCGTTGGTATTTTGATACCGAACACGACCGACTGATGTTGGATTTAGCTAATGGTATGATATTTCGCTCGCGTTTCCCGTCTAAAATGCTAACCCCAGATGCTTTCGATGAATCCGCATTCTGTGTCGACGATGCCGCACTCTATTTTGAATTCGAAGATCAATGTCGCCAAATTAAATTGAGCCATGAACAACGTTCAGAATTGGTGTTAAATGCATTGGTCGCATTTCGTTTCCTAAAACCACTAATGCCCAAAAGTTGGTATTTTGTACAATATCCTAAAGCGCTGATGCCAAAAAATGGTGAGTTGGCGTTAGTTAAAGTATTGGATAGTGGTGAAGATGTTCGCTTGTTAGTGGTTGAGTCGGGTGATTCGGCAAGTTTGTGTTTATTAGCACAATCACAAGTGGTATTAGCTGGACGGCAGATGGTATTAGGTGATGCCATTAAGATAATGAATGACCGTTTGTTGCCACTTATCATTGCAGAGGTTTATACCGCCCCAGCTTTCGACCGAGCGGTATAATTCCCCTTCATACCGCAGTAAAGTGGTTAGCTGCGTGCAGAGAGTAAGTTTATCGGGATTATCTTATTTACCGCTGAGGGTAATATCCCCTGTGGGAATACAGCTACAACAAAGAATAGTTCCGTCGTTGCCAATGGCACTCTGTTTTAAAGGCGCAACATCGCCATTCACTAATGTAATTCTACAACTACCACATATCCCAGCCCGGCATGAATAAGGAATGCGGATATTTTGCTGTTCCAATTGTTCCAGCAATACCTGCTGATTATTGCCATTAAAGCGAATGCCGTTATATTCAATCGATACCGCTTTGGATTGCTCAAGTGGTGCCGCCAGGCTTTCAACTATGGCACCTGCACTGTATGGCCGTGGTGGTTTGGTTGACAGAATTTCTACTTCATCGCCTATCCGAATAATACCGCTGTTCCTGGCCACCATATTCTGGCCAAAATCGATATCGCCATTTTCCGCAGTTCGGAATGTCTGTAGTGTTCGTAATGGCTCACCGGCGGGGTGTTTCCGCCCGCGTTCTACGCTGACGGTGGTTAATACACAACGGCTGCATGGCTTAACCAAATCAAAGGTGATATCTCCAACGCGAATCACCTGCCAACTGTCTTCGGCAAATGCACTGGCACCGGTTACGACTAAATTCGGGCGAAACTGTTCTAATTTAATACTGCCAGGGCAGCGTTGCTGTAGTTCTTTAAATGATGCTTCGTTAATAAGCAGATAAGGGAAGCCATCAGCAAAAGACAGTGGAATCTCTGGCATCGGCTTCACCCTGCGGGTTAACTGGGCACCGAGCCAGCGTAATTGCACTTCACGCTGAAAATAGCCACTGAGCCAGTTATTGATGGTCTCAGGGGCAATTAGCGCCGTAAAATGATTTCCCCAGACTTCCGTTGGTTCAGCATTGGCTAAAAAATCATTAAAGCGGATACTGGCACTCTCGCCATCGGGCGCCGTGAGATATAAACCGTCCGGCATTAATGCCGGGGTGAACAACACCATCTGCGGATTTTGGCGCGCAGTAATAAAAGTGCCATCCGGTTCGGTAATCATAAATACGCGGTCAAAGGCCAGCCCACTGCTGCTGACTTGAGCATGAGAAAGCTGCAAGCCGCGCATGGATTTCACCGGATGAACGTAGAGTCGGGAGAGGGTAATCACCATTGCCTCCGTGCGAGTATTAAATAAGAAGGAGCAACTTTATGACAAGCTGCTGGGATTAGCTATAATGCGCAACAATTTTCTTTTTGGTGATAGTGCGATATGAACTCTCTGTTTGCCAGCACGGCGCGTGGACTGGAAGAACTGTTAAAAAGCGAACTCGAAGCGCTGGGCGCTCACGACTGTAAAATAGTACAGGGTGGGGTACATTTTCAGGGTGACGATCGACTCATGTACCAAAGCCTGCTGTGGAGCCGCCTGGCTTCGCGCATCTTGTTACCGCTTAACGAATTTAAAGTTTACAGCGATTTGGACTTGTACCTCGGGGTGCAGGCGATCGACTGGCCGTCAATTTTTGGTGTGGATAAAACCTTTGCTGTGCACTTTAGCGGCGTGAATGATGAAATCCGCAACAGCCAGTACGGTGCATTGAAAGTAAAAGATGCCATTGTTGACAGCTTTACCCGTAAGTTGGAGCAGCGCCCAACGGTTGCTAAGCAGCAACCGGATATTCGGGTGAATGTTTTCCTACAACGGGATATGGCCAGTGTGGCATTGGATCTCAGTGGTGAAGGGCTGCATCAGCGCGGCTACCGTGATTTGACCGGTCAGGCTCCCCTGAAAGAAAACCTGGCAGCGGCAATTATCCAGCGTTCTGGCTGGCAGTCAGGTACACCGATGGTCGATCCGATGTGTGGTTCCGGTACATTGCTGATTGAAGCGGCAATGATAGCCTCTGATCGCGCCCCAGGTTTGCATCGCGCCCATTGGGGCTTCACCGCCTGGAGTGCCTTCAACGAAGTGCTATGGCGTGAATTGACCACCGAGGCGCAAGTGCGTGCCCGCAATGGTTTGCAGGAAACCACTTCTCGCTTCTTCGGTTCAGACATCGACAGACGAGTTATCGAAATGGCGCGTGCTAATGCCCGCCGTGCTGGGGTATCGGAGCTGATTAGCTTCAATGCCAATGATGTCAGTAAGTTAGTGAACCCATTGCCGGAAGGGCCGGTAGGCACGGTTATCAGTAACCCGCCTTACGGTGAGCGGTTGGAAAGCGAGCCGGCATTGATTGCATTGCATAATATGCTCGGTCGCATCATGAAATCGGCATTTGGTGGCTGGCGTTTATCGCTGTTCAGTGCATCACCGGAATTGCTGAGTTGCCTGCAACTGCGGGCGGAACGTGAATTTAAAGCGAAAAATGGCCCGCTGGATTGCGTGCAGAAAAACTATCAGTTAGCGGCGAATCCACAGGGTGCTGCGGGTGTTCAGGTGGCAGAAGATTATGCCAACCGTCTGCGTAAAAACGTGAAAAAGCTGGATAAGTGGGCCAAACAGCAGGGTATCGAATGCTACCGTCTGTATGATGCCGATTTGCCTGATTATAATGTGGCCGTCGATCGTTACGGCAGCAAAGTGGTGGTACAGGAATATGCGCCGCCGAAAACGATTGATGCGCAAAAGGCCCGCCAGCGCTTATTTGATGTGATTAATGCCACCCTTGCGGTACTGGATCTCCCATCCAATCAATTGGTATTGAAAACCCGTGAGCGCCAGAAGGGCAAAAACCAATACGAAAAGCTGGCACAAAAAGGTGAATTCCTGCTGGTGAGTGAATATAACGCCAAGCTATGGGTTAACCTGACCGATTACCTCGATACCGGTCTGTTCCTTGATCACCGTATCGCTCGCCAGATGCTAGGTAAAATGAGCCAGGGTAAAGACTTCCTTAACCTGTTTGCCTATACCGGTACGGCCAGTGTTCATGCCGGCTTGGGTGGTGCGCGCAGTACCACGACGGTTGATATGTCGCGTACCTATCTGGAGTGGGCCGAGAAGAATTTGCGGGTGAATGGCTTAACTGGCCAACAACACCGCTTGATTCAGGCTGATTGCCTTTCATGGCTCAGTAACACCGATGAGCAGTTCGATGTGATCTTCATTGATCCACCGACTTTCTCCAACTCCAAGCGTATGGAGACTACCTTTGATGTTCAGCGCGATCACTTAGTGCTGATGAAAGAACTTAAACGGTTACTGCGCCGTAAGGGAACAATCATGTTCTCGAACAATAAGCGCGGTTTCCAGATGGATTTGGACGGGATAAAGGCGTTAGGGCTGGAAGCGAAAGAGATAACAGCTCAGACACAATCAGAAGACTTTGCCCGTAATCGTCAAATCCACAACTGTTGGCTGGTCACCCACAGCCACGAGGAAAAGTAGAAACTATGTCGTTAATTAGCATGTCCGGTGCCTGGCTGTCGTTCAGCGATGCACCTTTATTGGATAATACTGAATTACATATTGAGGCAAACGAGCGCGTTTGTCTGGTGGGCCGTAATGGCGCAGGTAAATCCACCTTATTGAAAATTTTGAGCAAAGAAGTAGCACTGGATGATGGCCGCATCATTTATGAGCAAGATTTGATTGTGGCACGTCTGCAACAAGACCCACCACGCAATGTGGCCGGTACCGTGTTTGACTTTGTGGCTGAAGGCGTGCAGGAACAGGCTGAACATTTAAAAGCCTACCACGCCAGCTTGCATCAGGTTGAGTTAGACCCAAGTGAGAAGAACCTCAATCGTCTGGCGGCATTGCAGGAGATTCTGGACCATCAAGGTTTGTGGCAATTAGACAGCCGCATTCAGGAAGTGCTGGTTCAACTTGGTTTATCTGCTGATGCCGAACTTTCATCACTGTCAGGTGGTTGGTTGCGTAAAGCAGCACTAGGCCGTGCGCTGGTAAGCTCGCCGAAAGTGCTGCTGCTGGATGAACCGACCAACCATTTGGACATCGAAACCATTAATTGGCTGGAAGGCTTCCTGAAAGAATTCCAGGGCAGCATCGTGTTTATCTCTCATGACCGCTCCTTTATCCGCGCGATGGCGACCCGTATTGTCGACCTTGATCGTGGCAAATTGGTGTCATGGCCAGGGAATTACGAACTGTATCTTGCCAGCAAAGAAGAAGCACTGCGGGTTGAAGAGCTGCAAAACGCTGAATTTGACCGCAAACTGGCGCAGGAAGAAGTGTGGATACGCCAAGGTATCAAAGCGCGCCGCACCCGTAACGAAGGCCGTGTGCGCGCGCTGAAAGCGCTGCGCATGGAGCGTTCAGAACGCCGTGAAGTGATGGGCACAGCCAAGATGCAAGTCGAAGAGACCGTGCGTTCAGGCAAAATTGTCTTTGATCTGGAGAATGTTAACTATCAGATTGATGGCAAAGTATTAGTGAAAGATTTTACCGCACAAGTACAGCGTGGCGATAAAATCGCGCTGGTGGGCCCAAATGGTTGCGGTAAAACGACATTACTGAAACTGATGCTCGGTCAGCTTAAAGCGGACAGCGGCAAAGTACATTGTGGCACCAAGTTGGAAGTGGCTTATTTTGACCAGCATCGGGCAGAACTTGATCCCGAACGTACGGTGATGGATAACCTGGCAGAAGGTAAGCAAGAAGTGATGGTAAATGGCCGCTCGCGTCATGTACTAGGTTACCTGCAAGACTTCTTGTTCCACCCTAAACGCGCAATGACACCGGTGAAAGCGCTGTCTGGTGGTGAGCGTAATCGCCTGTTATTGGCTAAATTATTCCTTAAGCCTAGCAACTTGTTGATCCTCGATGAACCGACCAACGATCTGGATGTGGAAACACTGGAGTTGTTGGAAGAGATGGTTGATAGCTATCAGGGCACAGTGTTGTTGGTAAGCCATGACCGTCAATTCGTTGATAACTCAGTGACTGAATGTTGGATCTTTGAAGGTAATGGCCAGATCAATAGTTTTGTTGGCGGCTATTATGATGCGCATCAGCAACGTGCTGAGGCAAAACCTATCCGTCAGGTAGCGGCTAAAGTTGAAGAAACCAAAGCTGCGGCACCGGTTAAGAGTAATGCACCCGCCGCTAAACGCCCGGGTAAGTTGAGCTATAACTTACAGCGTGAGTTGGATCAGTTACCGCAACAGCTAGAAAAACTGGAAAATGAAATCAGTGAGTTACAGGCTGAAGTTGGTCACGCAGATTTCTTCTCCCGCCCGCATGAAGAGACACAACAGGTCTTGAAAGCATTAGCTGATACTGAACAGGCGTTAGAAGTAGCATTTGGTCGTTGGGAAGAGCTGGAAGCTCAGAAAAACGGTTAAAAATGTGTAACCGCCGTTCTACCAGATGACGTGCAATACGATATTATGTCTATTGTTATAGTAAGTCTCTTGATAGAACGGTGTTCAACAATACCCAATAGATTTCAACGTGCAGGAAGGTAGCTTGCAGCGGCCTGGTAGAGGCGAGAACCATGGATGGCGGAGTAACGGAACAGCCAACCATCTGCATGTTGAAAGATGAAGGGATATACAGGCCAGCCGTAAGGACATAGATATTGTATTCTGTTATTGAGCCTAAACACGGCGGGCAGTCAGGGAATGTCATCCTGTGCCGGCAGTGCGACATGTCAGTGGCCTTACCCTCGCTGCCTTATGGCACCAAAGCGGTATGTCCGCGTTGCAAAACCACACTGACTGCCAGGTGGGATGAGCCACGCAAGCGCCCTGTGGGGTACGCGGTTAGCGCACTATTTATGCTATTGCTGGCTAATATGTTCCCGTTCGTCAACATGCGTGTGGCCGGGATCACCAGCGAAATTACCTTACTCCAAATACCCAGAGTCATGGTGTCAGATAACTATGCCAGCATGGCAACGTTATTTATGGTACTGGTTCAGTTGATACCGGCATTCTGTATGGTAGCCATCATCCTGCTTTGCCTGCGGGTGCGGATGCCAGCCCACTTGAAAGCCGCAATAGCGAAAGCGTTATTCCAATTTAAAAGCTGGTGCATGGTTGAGATCTTCCTCGCCGGTGTGCTGGTGAGCTTTGTCAAACTGATGGCGTATGGCGACATCGGTATTGGCAGCAGTTTTATCCCCTATTGCCTATTTTGTCTGTTACAAGTCCGCGCCTTCCAATGTGTCGATCGTCATTGGATGTGGCAGGATATTGCTCCGGCTCCTGAACTGAAGCTCCCGTTGGTTGCGGGCCGTACTGGTTTGCGTCAGGGGTTGCGATCCTGTTCTTGTTGCACCGCAATTTTGCCGCAATCCCAGGTGCAATGCCCGCGCTGCCATACTCATGGCTATGTTCGTCGTCGCCATAGCTTGCAGTGGACGATGGCCCTATTGATCACCTCGATTCTGCTCTATATTCCGGCTAATTTGATGCCGATTATGATTACCGAAAGTCTGGGGAGTCAAATGGGTTCTACCATTATGGCGGGGGTCATTTTCTTGTGGAGCGAAGGTTCTTATCCGGTGGCGATGGTGATTTTTATCGCCAGTATCATGGTGCCATCGTTAAAAATGTTAGCGATTGCCTGGCTGTGTTGGGATGCAAAAGGTAAAGGTAATAGCGATACTGAACGGATGCATTTCATCTATGAAATCGTGGAGTTTGTTGGCCGTTGGTCAATGATCGATGTCTTTGTTATTGCTGTGCTCTCTTCATTAGTCCGTATTGGGCAACTGATGAGTATTTATCCAGCGATTGGTGCACTGCTATTTGCCATGGTAGTAGTTCTGACAATGTTTGCTGCATTAACCTTTGATCCCCGTTTAACCTGGGATCGAATCAGTGAATCAACCCAAAAGGAGCCGCAAGGTGACGGACAATAATCCCAGCCAGAATGTGGCGGAAATTGAAAAAATCAAGCGATGGTCGCCGGTGTGGATCATCCCGATTGTCACTGTGCTGATTGGCGCATGGATTTTGTTTTATCATTTCAGCCACCAGGGGCCACAGGTGGTATTGACCACACTGAATGCCGAAGGTATTGAAGCAGGTAAAACAAAAATAAAAAGTCGTAGTGTGGATGTCGGTATCGTAGAGCAGGTCACGCTGAGTGAGGATCTGAACCATGTTATCGTGCAGGCACGGCTCAGCTCAGGCATGAATACCCTGTTACATAGCGATACCGTCTTCTGGGTGGTGAAGCCGCAGATTGGTCGTGAGGGTGTATCTGGCCTGGGAACACTACTTTCCGGTGCTTACATTGAGCTGCAACCGGGTAGCAAAGGTAAATCATTAAGTGAATTCACCTTATTGGATTCCCCACCGCTAGCCTCACCTGATGCTAAAGGGGTGCGTATCATTCTGGACAGCGAACAGGCTGGGCAGTTGAATGCTGGCGACCCGGTATTGTTCCGTGGCTACCGGGTCGG
>NZ_JAZGQE010000470.1:0-534 GCF_048593885.1 Yersinia sp. 1252 StPb PI
CAATATAAGCTATTTGTTGGAAAGTGAAAAAACTAATGGCAAGTGGTAATGCGATGTTTGGTAAGTTGAAATGACCACCTAACGAATTTAAGTTAGAAAGAAAGAAATCTGTATACTTAAAATATCCGAGTAATGATAAGTTAAATACAATGCCACAAATGAAAATTATTCTTTTAATGTTACATACCGAACTTATCTTTCGTGATATTGCAATTTCGTTTCTTAACAATGAGCCAATTAAAAAGTTTACGATTATTGAACTCAGAATGAGCGGAAGGAAATGTACATCCCACCAGCTATAGAAAAAAAGACTCGCCAGTATTAACCATACTTTTGCAAGGGCTACTAATTTTAGATGATTTAGCCAGAAATACGTACAAAAAGTAATAGGTAAAAAAAACAAGATAAATTGATATGAGCTAAAAAGCATCTTGGATCCTTGTACTGAAATTAACAAAAATGAATTACTTCAATATCACACAATCAGTAATTATACTAAATTTACTTAAACTTACAATTCAAAAATGTTTTTTT
>NZ_JAZGQE010000471.1:0-521 GCF_048593885.1 Yersinia sp. 1252 StPb PI
GTAAGTATAGGCTATAGGTTGAAAAATAAGGTTTTACAAAAATTATCTTATACTAAAATTGGTTGCATGGCAGGTCAGGAATACAAGGTTTTAGATGCTATAGATGGAGTCTCAGCATTTAGAATGCAGATATATTATGACAAGAAATGGCTAAGTGAATGGCGGAGCGACGTTGTTTTACCTCACGCCGTTGAATTTACCATAGAATTGGAAGGTATTGGCATGGTAAGACGAGTTGTTATTTTATTGAATAGTGGAGTTTTATAATTGTGAATAGTTTAGAGACACAGCATGGTGCTGCACTATTGCTAGTATTATCTATTCTATTATTGATTAGTGCAATGGCTTTCACGTCACTTTATCATTGGTCTGATTTACATAATCTATTTAAGATAAGTGAAATGAGAAAGTCACAAAAATGGATATTATTAGAAAGTGAAGGTAAGATGTTAAACAGAATAATTGGGCCTCTATTAAATTCTAAATATATAGGTGATGAGTTAGGACACAGTTTGACCCAT
>NZ_JAZGQE010000472.1:0-515 GCF_048593885.1 Yersinia sp. 1252 StPb PI
CTACTTTTAACCTAATATTGATTTTTTAATGAGTAACATGTTGAGTATTCTTCTGGCACCAACACTATGGTTGGCATAAAAAGAGGATGTAAAATATGAACAAGGTAACTATCACTATCAATACCGATTCAAATGAAGTAGACGTTAAAAACTTAACTGAGGCTGATACCGAGAATTTAACTTTGACCGCAGCACAAGCCCGAGCCAGGGTGCCAACTGAGGTTGCTCCTAACTCAAGTACCGAGGTTCTTTATCGCAGCACACCGATTATTCCTGAAAGTCGTCGAAATGTAATGATCACTAATGATGGTGCTGCAAATGTAATTACAGCTCAATATTATTGGTCGCACAGTTTTACAAGTCAATGGTTCTTGTATACCTCTATTGACGTAAATGTCGGTGATTCTAAGTTATTAGTTTCACCATCTAATTCATTATATTACAGTAAGGTTGTTCTAATTAACAATACAAGCCGTAAGGCATATGTTACCGCTGAGGAAAAATAAACACCGCCT
>NZ_JAZGQE010000473.1:0-515 GCF_048593885.1 Yersinia sp. 1252 StPb PI
ATATAACATTGCATTTATCACAATGTGCATTCTGGTAATGTTAATTAAATACTCACAGTAAGCCATTTATTATCTGCTGCATAATTACTGAGTTTCGTTCCCTCACCAATACATACTGGATGGCCAACACAGGAAAGCATAGGTATATCAGAAACATCATCCCCATAGGCAAAACACGTCGATAGCTTAATGTTATTTTTTTCGGCATATTGCCTAATAACAAAAGCTTTACCATCACCAATTGTTTGCGTTCCTAAAATTTCCCCAGTTACTACGCCTGAATTGTCAATGACTAATTCTGTGCAGAGAATATCTGTAACACCTAATAACCTAGCGATAGGTTTTAATAACGGAGCCATTGAGCCAGACACTAACACTATATTATGACCTAAAACTCTATGCGCTAGAATACTTTTTAATGTGTAAGTTATGAATATATCAGTAGTTGAAAATGTTTTTTTGAACCAGCTAACTGCACACTCTTCAATTTTTAATAAAGGGACGTCTTTAAAAAA
>NZ_JAZGQE010000474.1:0-514 GCF_048593885.1 Yersinia sp. 1252 StPb PI
TAATCGTCTTAATATTATTTTTTGTGAGTAGCTCATATCAATAATGTTTTTTTTCGCCAGTGTGAATGAACCATTATCAAGAGAGTCAAACAGACCGATGATATTAAGTAATGTGGATTTCCCTGAGCCTGATGGCCCCATAATAGAAACGAAATCACCTTTTTCAACGCTGAAGCTAAGATGATTAAGAACCTTGGTTTTAATTGTTTTGGTGGTATAACACTTTTCAGCATTTTGTATATTTAGCATGTTATTTGAACTCAATAATATCGTATTCACTATTGTTAGTTTCTGGGGGGGTGACAATGATTTCCCCAACCTTTATTCCTGCTATTATCTCTGTTTTCATCGGGCTTCGACGATCTATTTCTATTTTAGATTTAATAGCTAGATCATTTTCTGGC
Source organism: Yersinia sp. 1252 StPb PI (assembly GCF_048593885.1). Lineage (NCBI taxonomy): Bacteria > Pseudomonadati > Pseudomonadota > Gammaproteobacteria > Enterobacterales > Yersiniaceae > Yersinia > Yersinia sp. 1252 StPb PI. The sequence goes on from NZ_JAZGQE010000474.1 coordinate 405, forward strand.
TGATATATATAGATGAAATTATTTCCATCATCATCGGAAATGATACTATCAGTTGGTACCATCAATGCAGAGCTGTTTTTTTCTTGTAGTGGGATTTGTATTTCAATAGA
>NZ_JAZGQE010000475.1:0-510 GCF_048593885.1 Yersinia sp. 1252 StPb PI
CAGCAGAGATCAACATTTAAATAGTCAATATATTATTCTTTATCCCGTTGCTAACTGTCATGAGAACTTGTGTCGAAAAAGGCAATGCATTACTCTCTAAGGAAAACTGCTCTACTATATTCGGGACAACTACCGATAAGAGGATAATGATTACACCGAGAGACATTAAAATTAGAATAATCGGATATATAAGTGTTTGCCCAATTTTTCTTTTCACTTTCTGCGTTTGTTCTATATGGTCCGCAAGTCGGGACAACACCATACCTAAATGCCCCGACAGTTCACCAGCAGTGATCATTGACCTATATAATGGATTAAAAACATTTGAAAAATTTGAAAGTGAATCTGAAAATGAATAGCCCTCTATAACTTTCATCCTTATGTCATATATTATACTATTCATTGCATTTATTTTATTTTGCTTCTCGATAATTGCCAATACTTCGTCTAATGGTATTGCTGCATTCACTAATGTCGACATTTGTCGAGTAACTAACACGAGATCTTCAT
>NZ_JAZGQE010000476.1:0-508 GCF_048593885.1 Yersinia sp. 1252 StPb PI
CTCTGCCTGATGGTGATACTTTCACCTTCTGGTTTGCCCGCTTTTAGCGTAGCCAGCGCGGCCATGTTGACACCACTGTTATCTATGATCTGGTTTTCAGTATCAACAGCCCAGTGCAGGTATTTCCACTGGCCCCTGATTTTGATGCATGTTTCATCTATACGCCACCGGCGTTCCACATGACGCTTATGCCGTCGAAATGCCCTGTCCCGCAATGGCACCAGGTGGATGACCCAGCGGTAAAGTGTAGAATGGTCAACGACAACACCACGCTCAGCCATCATTTCTTCGAGGTTGCGGCAGCTCGGCCTAGGTGGGATACCAACGAACACATTTCGCGATAACATCGACGGGAGTGGTGCCGGCCGCTGAATGCGTTTCGGATCACTGGCATTGGCATTGGCATTGGCATTGGCATTGGCATTGGCATTGGCATTGGCAGGTAACATCACGAAAAAATCAGGTTACCAGATAGGGCCTTAATGCGACAGAACCCTTCATTTTATAT
>NZ_JAZGQE010000477.1:0-502 GCF_048593885.1 Yersinia sp. 1252 StPb PI
GATATACATCTCACTGAAAATATTAGCAGTAGGAATTTGCGTTATAACACAAATTTAGACTATATAAATAAGCGAACAAAGATGATTAATTTAATTATCTAGTAAAGTAGCCATCTCAAGGGTGATATCTCACTAAAGGTATTTTGACTGAATGATGATTTGAATTTCACAACCAGTGTTCTGGGATGGAAATATCAAATACCCGAGCAGTGTGACCTAGCATAGTGATAATTTCGCTATGTTTAGCCAGATCTATAGACTGGCCAGCCTTACGTAGTTCCAGCAGCTGCTTTAGTTCAGGAAGGTTAAACATTCTCAGTTTGTAAAAATTTCCCCATGTCGGTTCGCCGAACAGATTATAAATTATAACTGTGCTATCTCGTTCACTTGCCAATCGTTTTTCACCTAGAATTCGAGCAAGTGCCGCTTCTGCTTCATCTTTCACATCATAAGTGTTAAGTAATTTCATTATCAAAATATCTCTTAGTAGAATATCAAACAT
>NZ_JAZGQE010000478.1:0-502 GCF_048593885.1 Yersinia sp. 1252 StPb PI
CGTCTCCATTTCCAAGGTTCAATAGGATTAGGTTCTGACCATAACCCTATGCTGTCATTTCTGGCGACGTTTTCCATATGAACATATTCAGGAGTGGATGCTTTTCCCTTATAGCGATAAGCCCATGCAAAACCAGAAGTGATCTGTTGCGCATTAATATCCTTGTTGTTGTAATAGATAGTGCCAATTAAACGACCGTAGCGATCTTGTTTATCTCCTAAGGCAGTGACATTTTTTAAAGCAATCATTTTTGAAAGGTTTTGCCGCGACCGCTGCCCGAAAGGTTGCTGCTTTTCAGGGGCATCGATCCCACTCAATCTAATTCGATATGTCTGATTATCTTGAAGAATATCTATAGTGTCACCATCTAATACCCGTACAACCTTTCCCCGGATATCAGCTATCGTAGAAAATGGGATCAGAACCAATAGGACTATGATTTTATTTGGCATCATGATTATTTAACTTATTGCTACTAATTAGTTTGGCTATATAAAAATAT
>NZ_JAZGQE010000479.1:0-496 GCF_048593885.1 Yersinia sp. 1252 StPb PI
GTATAACGTCGTCATCAATTTAATTTATTGATGCTCAGGGTTGAAATGCAGTGGCATAAAATAATAATTAGTGAACAGATAATCAGTGATTTTTTATAAGGGAATTTTATGAAATCAGTAGCAATAGTGATATTGATGGTCAGTACATTTTTAGGAGGATGCGCGACAAAAGATAAAACCGAATCAGAAAAGAAAACGGCTACCATTATTAAGAACAATACAAGCAATCAGTGTGTAAACGATTTTTCAGTTCTGAAAAAATTGAACACTGATGAGTTTGGCGTTTTTAGAGGACAGTTTGAGCAGATTAATCACATGTATGCTTTCCTGGATCAGAATAGAAATATTCTTGATGATGACCCAAAACAACTTATTTCTCTGGAGTTGAATTCTAAACTAAAAATGGTGTGTGCCAGAGTTAGGCATACTACTTTTAACGAGGTTCAAAGAAAAGTAAATGTAATCGCTAAGTTATAATTGTGATTAAAATAGTAAT
>NZ_JAZGQE010000047.1:0-28267 GCF_048593885.1 Yersinia sp. 1252 StPb PI
GAGTATAAGATATTTTTATGAATAGTCAGTGATCAACTAGTCTTCTTTGATACAAAAAGATGAAATTACTAAAAAAGGTTAATCACCTGATGATTATAGTATTTTTCCGTAGAAGTGTTTATTTATAGCGAATAAAAAGGCCCGCGATTGCTCGCGGGCCTTAATGACTCAATATCAATGAGCAGAAATATCTGCAATTGACCTTATTTCTGGTATTTACGCATGACCAGAGTGGCGTTAGTACCACCAAAACCAAAGCTGTTAGACATAACAGTAGTCAGTTCGCGTTGAGTTGGCTCAGTGATGATATTCATCCCTGCCGCTTTCTCATCCAGATTTTCAATATTGATACTTGGTGCGATAAAGCCGTGCTCTACCATCAACAGGCTGAAGATAGCTTCATGCACACCCGCCGCACCCAGAGAGTGACCGGTCATGGCTTTTGTTGAGGAAATAGCTGGCGTGTTATCACCAAACACCTCACGAATCGCGCCCAGCTCTTTCACATCACCGACCGGTGTAGAAGTGCCATGTACGTTCATGTAGTCAATTGGTGTATCAACACCTGCCATTGCCATCTGCATGCAACGCACAGCACCTTCACCTGATGGTGCAACCATATCTGCACCATCAGAGGTTGCGCCGTAGCCAACAATCTCAGCGTAGATGTGAGCACCACGCGCCAGAGCATGCTCAAGTTCTTCAACCACCACCATACCGCCACCACCGGCGATTACGAAGCCATCACGGTCTTGATCATAAGTACGAGAGGCTTTAGCCGGGGTTTCATTGTATTTGGTCGACAACGCACCCATGGCATCGAACTCGCAGGCCATTTCCCAGCACAGTTCTTCACCACCACCCGCAAACACGACATCCTGCTTGCCCAGTTGGATTAACTCCAAAGCATGGCCAATACAGTGCGCAGACGTCGCACAGGCAGAGCTGATTGAGTAGTTAACACCTTTGATTTTAAAGGGGGTTGCCAGGCACGCGGACACACCAGATGCCATGGCTTTGGTCACCATATAAGGACCAACACCTTTCAAACCGCGCGGGGTACGCATTGCATCAGAACCGGCAACCTGATTACGGGGTGAACCACCACCGGAACCCACCACCAGTCCACTGCGGAAATTAGATACCTGATCGTCTGACAGGCCAGAGTCTGCTATCGCTTCTTCCATCGCAAGAAAAGCATAAATTGAGGCGTCGCTCATAAAACGCAGCACTTTGCGATCAATGAGGTCTTTAGGCTCAGATGCCAGCTTTACATCGCCCCATACGTGGCTGCGCATACCTGCGTCTTTAAATTCCTGAGCGAAAGTAATGCCAGAGCGGCCTTCCTGCAAAGATGCCAGAACTTCCTGCTGGTTATTACCAATGCTGGAGACAATACCCAAGCCAGTAATTACTGCACGCTTCATTCAATACCTCTTCCACTTATTTTACATTCGGGATTTTGCAACGCACTTTAGCGTACAGTTGTACGCCGAACAAGTCCGATCAGCGTAATATACCCAGATAATTTTACGATTTGCACGCGGCCGGTCACATAGTTAGAATCGCCCTACCCCTTGAGATACGAGTCTTTCAACGTGAGCCACCCCCCAATCCAAACCGCGACATTAAGCTGGAATGAACAGGGTACACCTGTATCGGAACAGTTTGATGACATCTATTTTTCCAATGAAGATGGCCTGGAAGAGACTCACTACGTTTTTCTTAAGGGGAATGGCTTCCCTGAGCGTTTCATTCAACACCCGCGGGATAACTGCATTTTTGCCGAAACGGGCTTCGGAACTGGCTTAAATTTTCTGACATTATGGCGCGATTTTGCTCAGTTCAAACAGCAACACGCCAGTGCAAAACTCCAGCGATTACACTATATCAGCTTCGAAAAATACCCACTACAAGTGGCAGATTTAGCTGCCGCCCATGACCGCTGGCCAGAACTGGCATTTTTTGCCGAACAATTGCGCGCGCAATGGCCGTTACCTCTTGCTGGCTGCCATCGTATTCTGCTAGCGCAGGGGAGTATCACTCTGGATCTGTGGTTTGGTGATGTCAATACCTTGCTACCCCAGTTGGATGCCAGCCTGAATAATCAAGTAGATGCCTGGTTTCTTGATGGCTTTGCCCCGGCGAAAAACCCCGATATGTGGAATGATATGCTGTTCAATGCCATGGCGCGGATGGCAAGGCCGGGGGGCACTTTTGCCACATTTACTGCCGCCGGATTTGTTCGCCGTGGTTTGCAACAAGCAGGTTTTGACGTAGCTAAAGTGAAAGGTTTTGGGCAAAAACGTGAAATGCTCACGGGCAGATTGCCACAAAGCATCGGGTCACCCTCAGCGCCTTGGTACCATCGGCCAGCGGCGGTCCGTTGTGATGATATCGCGATCATTGGCGGCGGTATCGTCAGTGCATTGACAGCATTAGCCTTATTGCGCCGTGGGGCCAAGGTCACGCTCTATTGCGCCGATGCACAACCGGCGCAAGGTGCATCAGGTAACCGGCAAGGTGCGCTCTATCCCCTGCTAAACGGCAAAGATGATGCACTGGAAAACTTTTTCACCAGCGCATTTACCTTTGCCCGCCGCCAATATGACCAATTGTTAGCACAAGGCATTCATTTTGATCATCAATGGTGCGGTGTCAGCCAATTGGCATTTGATGAAAAAAGCCGTGGCAAGATTGATAAAATGCTGCAAATAAGCTGGCCGGTATCATTCGCCGAAGCCATGAGCCGTGAACAGCTCAGTGCGCTCGCTGGGCTGGATTGCGCCCACGATGGTATACATTATCCCGCCGGAGGCTGGTTATGCCCATCAGACCTCACCACAGCGCTGGTGCTGCTGGCCCAACAAAAAGGCATGACTTGCCACTATCAGCATGAACTGAGCCAGTTAGAGCATGTTGACGGGCAATGGCAGCTCAGCTTCCAGCAACTCAGTGCCCAACCCACCGATAGCCAACAACACGATACCCAACAACCACTGGCGGCGAAACAACATGCTACAGTGGTGCTGGCCACCGGCCACCGCTTAGCTGAGTGGCAACAAACCCAGCATCTGCCGCTGTCAGCCGTGCGCGGGCAGGTCTCGCACATTCCCACGACCTCAGTACTCAGTCAGTTGCAGCAAGTGCTGTGCTATGACGGCTATCTGACGCCAGTGAACCCGGCTAACCAGCATCACTGTATTGGTGCCAGTTATCAGCGCGGCGATATTGCCACTGATTTTCGTGCCGATGAACAGCAAGAGAACCGGGACCGCCTGTTACGCTGTCTGCCACAAGTAAATTGGCCGCATCAGGTTGATATCAGTGATAATCAAGCGCGCTGCGGGGTGCGGTGCGCTATTCGTGATCACTTACCGATGGTGGGCGCGGTACCGGATTATGCTGCAACACTGGCACAATATCAGGATCTGCCACGCAAAATTCAGCGTGGTGATGAGATAGCGCCAGCGCCGGTATGGCCGGAATTATTCATGGTGGGGGCATTGGGGTCACGGGGGTTGTGCAGTGCGCCATTGGTGGCAGAAATTTTGGCCGCACAAATGTTCGGGGAACCGCAGCCATTAGATGCGCCGACGCTGGCGGCACTCAATCCCAATCGATTTTGGATTCGAAAATTGCTGAAAGGCAGGCCGGTACAACAGCGCGTTGCGCGGTTATCTTAGCGGGCAGCTCGCGGGGTGGCTTGCAGCGACACCAAAGTCATTGGAGTCGCAGAGGCGAGGCCAAATCACGAACATCGCTAACCTCCCCGCGACTCCAGCAATGAACGCTATTTAATAGCTTGCTCAAGTAAACGATCCCACAAGCCCAATACCAAAACCTGATCCGGTGGGGAAAGCTCCCCGGCTTTGATCGCTTTTTCCAGGCTGGTCTGCACGCGGGCATGTAACTGCTCAGCCGTATGTTCACCAAACTCTTCAGATTCTGCCACGGCTAGAGTCAGATGGCCGCGCAGATAACCGCCGGCAAATAAATCATCATCACTGGCGTGCTCTACCATGTCATCAATCTGCGCTAATATGTGCGTTTCGAACTCTGCGATCATCAATTTTCCTCTCTATCCAAAAATAATGGCGTTGCAGCCAGGCTGCAAGCTACACGAGATCTTCCGGGTAAGGGAAAAGCGCGGCTACCAACGGCGGCGTATTGTAAAACGATTGTAGTGCCTGAATAAAGCCTGCAGGTCGTGGGGATATACCGTTTTCTAAATTCCACAGCACTTGTTGGCGTACTTTGCGCTGGAATGTGATGCGATCCGGCTCACAATCACCCTCCAGGTTGTCGCAACTGACGTTGAAAGGGAAACCCGCCGCTACACAGAACATCCATTCCAGTGCCTGTGGCTTGATCTCAACCACTTCAAACTGGCTCTGGGTTAATGCATCACGCCCATCCGGGCAGTACCAATAACCAAAATCGACCAACTTGCGCCGCTCTTCACCGGCAATACACCAATGGGAGATCTCATGCATCCCGCTGGCATAATAACCATGGGCAAAAATCACCCGATGATAGGGAAATTCGTCATCGGCAGGCAGATAAATAGGCTCATCGTCACCTTTTACCAGCCGGGTATTATATTGGTCGCTAAAACAGGCATTAAAAACATCGATTAATTGCTGATAATCATGGGTCATACTTGGGTCCGTAAGAGCGGTATCGTCAGCGACAGTCAGGCTCACTGCTATTTTGATACCTTAAGTTATGCGAAAACGTGTAACCCTAACCAGGAGGAGATCTCAGAACCGTGGCTGTCATACAGCAGCTTGCAGCTCATTACGAATGACACCACGACAATCATTGGGCGGATTAATTTTTGGCCTTTGGTCAACACCATATGTGCACCAAGGCGTGCGCCCAACACCTGCCCTACTAGCATCACCAACCCAATACTCCACACTACTTTGCCGCCGACGATGAAGAAGGTCAGGCCACCCAAGTTGGAGGTAAAATTAAGCACTTTGGCATGAGCGGTGGATTTCGCCAGATTAAATCCGCACAGCGTCACAAAGGCCAGCGCATAGAAAGAACCGGCTCCGGGGCCAAAGAAACCATCATAAAAACCGACACCACCGCCAGCAATCAAGGCAAAGGGTAGTGCGGATAGACGGCGTTGCCGATCAACCTCACCCAGTTTGGGGGTGAGCAGAAAATAAACACCAATCCCTATCACCAGCAATGGCAGAATTTGCCGCAAAATATCGGCCCGCATATGCTGAACCAAAATAGCACCCAGCATTGAGCCGACCAGCGTTAGAGCAATGGTTAGCTTTTGCTCTTTTAAATTCACCGCCCCACGGCGGATAAAATAGAGGCTGGCGGATAATGACCCGCCGACCGATTGCAATTTATTGGTCGCCAACGCCTGTGCCGGTGGTAATCCAACCGCCAGTAATGCCGGCACGGTGAGCAAGCCTCCGCCACCCGCAATGGAATCAATAAAACCCGCCAATAAGGCGACGACAAACAGTATCCCTAAAACCTCAGGGCCCAGCGTAAACCAATCCATGATTTATTCCGCAGCAAAATGGTTATCCAACAAAGCCTGACATGAAGGCGGCAATGGTGGGGGTAAGGTTTTACCCGGTTTAGCACTCGGTTGATGGGGCTGGAACCAGCTTTCCAGTTCTGCACCACAACCATCCCCCGCAGGAGGCGTGTCTTGATCCAAACACTCCAGGCTATCTGCCGGGCAGCGCAATCTTACATGCATATGTGCACGATGGCCGAACCACGGGCGCACTTTATGCAACCAATTACGATCCGTTCCGGCATCCAGACACAGTTGTTTTTTAATCGCCGGATTGACGAAAATACGCGTCACTTCGTTATCGTTCGCCGCCAACTTGATAAGACTCTCGACCTGAGGTTGCCAGAGTGCGGGGACGACCCGTTTGCCGTCGGCTGCCACCAAATCAACAGGTTGCGGTTTCAGCAATTGCTGTTGGCTCCAGCGCTGTACTGGCAGTTGTAGCCAGATATCCACATCCAAACCAGACTGGTGACTGGCATGCCCGCTACTAAAGCGCCCACCGGCGGGCATTGCCATATCGCCAATCAATACCGTCCCCAAGCGATGTTGCTCAGCCTGCGCACTCAGACGGTGGATAAAGTTCAGTAAATCAGGATGACCGAAATAACGGCGCTGATCCGGGCGCATCACCTGATAATCTGCCGATTGGAGCGGCAAAGGCATCGCACCGATAACGCAGCCGTTGGCAAAACCACCAATCGACTGTGGAGAACCTGCAACCGGGTTGGCTATCTGTTGCCATGGCGTCGCCGCCATGACCGGGGCTATAGCGGTGAGTGCTACGGTAGCGGCAAGTGCCACTGCAGCCACAATCCATTTGTTCATTGTGCCTACCAGCGCGGAACGTCGGAAACCACATCACCGCACTGTGCACGCTGGCGCAGCAAGTGATCCATTAACACAATAGCCATCATGGCCTCAGCAATAGGGACGGCGCGAATACCGACACAAGGGTCATGGCGACCACGGGTAACCATCTCAACCGCCTCACCCTGCCGGTTAATGGTTTGCCCTGGTACCATAATGCTGGATGTCGGTTTCAAAGCGATATGGGCCACAACCGGTTGCCCGCTGCTGATGCCACCTAAAATGCCCCCGGCATGATTGCTCTGGAAACCTTGTGGGGTAATCTCATCACGGTTTTCACTACCACGCTTAGTAACAACAGCAAAGCCATCACCGATTTCCACCCCTTTCACCGCATTGATACTCATCAGCGCATGGGCCAAATCTGCATCTAAACGGTCAAATACTGGCTCACCCAAACCAACTGGCACGTGTTCAGCGACCACGGTAATTTTGGCTCCAATAGAGTCACCGGCTTTTTTCAGTTCACGCATCAGCGCATCCAGCGGCTCCAATTTACTGGCGTCTGGACAGAAGAACGGATTTTGTTCAACCAAATCCCAATCAATCAAATCACAACTAATATCGCCAATTTGTGCCAGATAGCCACGCACCTGCACCCCGAATTTCTGCGCCAGATACTTTTTAGCAATGGCACCGGCGGCAACACGCATCGCGGTTTCACGGGCTGAAGAGCGGCCTCCTCCCCGATAGTCACGCACACCGTATTTTTGTTCGTAGGTATAGTCAGCATGGCCTGGGCGGAAGACATCTTTAATCGTGCTGTAATCCTGTGACCGCTGGTCAGTATTCTCAATCATCAACCCGATGCTGGTACCGGTGGTTACCCCCTCAAACACGCCAGATAAAATACGCACCTGATCCGGCTCGCGGCGTTGAGTGGTATAGCGTGAGGTACCCGGGCGACGCCGGTCGAGATCCAACTGAATGTCAGCTTCGGTGATTGGAATGCCCGGAGGGACGCCATCAATAATACACCCCAAGGCGATGCCGTGAGATTCACCAAAAGTGGTGACGCGGAAAAACTGCCCAATACTGTTGCCAGCCATCACGGCTCCTTACCATTTAGTCATAAACAATCTGCCAGCATGATATTTATCACACTGACAGACTTTATAAGCAGAGATCGATTAGTCGCGGTACATACTAAAATGCGGAGCGCAGTCAATCAGTTGCTGTTTGGTCAGCATAAATACGCCATCACCGCCGTTGTCGAACTCCAGCCAGGTAAACGGCACATCAGGATACATGTCCATCAAATGCACCATGCTGTTGCCCACTTCGCAAATCAACACGCCATCATCTTGCAAGAAGTCCGGGGCGCAAGCCAGAATACGGCGAGCCAGTTTCAAGCCATCGCTGCCAGCAGCCAACCCAAGTTCAGGCTCGAAGCGGAACTCCTGCGGTAAGTCGGCCATATCTTCGGCATCGACATACGGTGGATTAGTGACAATCAAGTCATATTTGATTGGTGGTAAATCACGGAACAGGTCAGAGCGAATCGGTGTGACCTGATGTTCCATCTCATGCTGTTGAATATTATGTTCAGTTACTGCCAGAACATCATTAGAGATATCGACAGCATCCACTTCAGCGTCTGGGAAGGCATAGGCACAAGCAATAGCAATACAACCACTGCCGGTACACATATCCAGAATATGCTTAGGCTGGTGTCTGATCAGACCATCAAAGCTGTTATTAATCAATTCAGCTATCGGTGAACGTGGCACCAATACACGCTCATCAACATAATATTCCATGCCGCAGAACCAAGCTTTATTGGTCAGATAAGCAACCGGAATTCGCTCGTTAACCCGGCGGATCACCCGTTCGACAATACGGTGCCGCTCGCTCGACGTCAGGCGCGCACTGCGCATATCCTCAGGGATATCTATCGGTAAAAACAGGCTTGGGAAAACCAGTTGTACTGCTTCGTCCCACGGATTATCAGTACCGTGACCATAAAAAATATTGGCCGCATTAAACCGGCTAACTGCCCAGCGCAGCATATCCTGAATGGTGTGCAGCTCATTTACTGCTTCATCGACGAAAATCTTGTCCAAGGTATTCTCCAACAACGGTGCGAAAAATCATTATCTATCCCCCTAGTTTGCCATGAAGCCCGCGACAAATCAGCAGCAATACATCAGTTGAATGATAACCGAATAATGAAAAGCACATTAACATTGAAAATTGTATGGATAACCGCTTGATTGCGAGAACAGCCAACACACCTACACCTTGAAATATGACGGGTATAGACATTTATTTAGACAGATGACGCTCAACAGGTAAACTGGAGGTAATCAAATAAGTACAACGAACTGATGATGAAAAATAAATATCACCTCACGACTGATGATTTACAGCTATTTAAGGAGTCAATAGTTGGGGCGAAGAAGCTGAAACAAGATACGATTGTTCTGCATACACCGCCCAAGTTGGGCAAAAGAATCGCACCGGAAAAATTACTGCAAGAGCAGGTTGATGCCAGTTATTATTTTTCCGATGAATTCCAACCGCAGTTGGATTACGACGGTCCCACCCGCTATGTGCGGCCTGGCGTTGATCATTTTGAAGTTAAAAAGCTGCGGCGCGGTGATTACTCGCCCGATATGTTTTTGGATTTACACGGATTAACCCAGAAACAGGCCAAACAGGAGTTGGGCGCACTGATTGCTGCCTGTAAGCGGGAGCATGTGCATTGTGCCTGCGTGATGCATGGTCACGGCAAACATGTTCTGAAGCAGCAAACCCCTTTGTGGCTGGCGCAACACCCTGATGTGCTGGCATTCCATCAAGCCCCTAAAGATTGGGGTGGGACTGCGGCATTACTGGTCTTAATTGAGTTAGAAGAATAGACGCGAAATGCGGTTTGACAGAAAAACAACGGCGCGACAGAGATGCCGCGCCGATTGAATATTCACTAACACTGTTTTAACCGTGGCAAGCCTTTGCCAACAGTTGTGACGGGCTGACCTGCCAATCAAATGTCCCCTTCCCGGTATCACCATTAAGATCAACACAGGCGATTGCCGAGGTGGCAAACATTGGTGGGCATTGCCCTGGACAAAGCTCAGAAACCAGATACCCGACCAGCGGCAAGTGCGAAATGACCAGCACTGCGGCACAATCTTCTTTTGCCAATGCCTGCAAATAGCAGCAGACAAAAGCGGCATCCCCACCCGGCGTTAATTCTGGCATCACTTCCTGCTCTGCCGGTAGTGTCATCACCTCACGCGCGACATCTAATGTTTGCGCTGCGCGTAGATAAGGGCTAACCAAAATCTGATCGATATCAACAGACTGCTCGCTTAGCCAGCTTGCTATCTGACGTGACTCATCCTGACCACACAGAGTAAGAGGCCGTTGTGCATCACTTGCTGCATCAAGGGCCGCGTCACCGTGACGCATAATGAAAACTTGCATATTGCACCGTTTTTGTTAACAAAATAACGCTATACAGAAACGCTTTGCGTGCTGTACCGCCGAAACCTTTGCCATAGGCAAAGAAACTTCATAACGATAACGCGCCGTCTCTCTATGGCGGCCGGGCATTTTGCCTGAAACTTAAGGTAAAGAAAATGGCTGTTTTTTACACCGAGCATACCGGCAGCCAACCTTGAATGGTTACATAATAACCATATCAACAGCTTAATCTAAACTTTATCACCTGCGCAATAAGTACCTATTAATACATTTTGGCACGAATAGTCACTTAACGTGATTCTGGTTAAGGTAGCGCGGGTTGCCCCCAGTGTACAGCCACCTAATCCCTTAGAATTGCAGGTGGTGATCCTGCTCACACTCTTAAGAATAGGTGTTAGTCGGCCGCCTGTTTAGTGGAAAAATGCGGCCAAGCCCCGTGAGCAATACCCTTTTGCAGACTCAGCGCTCTTCGCCAGGCACCTCATCTGGATTACGTTCCTGCGGGTAAAACGTCTGTTGCTGTTCGGCCATGCTCACCAACAGTTGGCAAGGTTCAAAACGTTCGCCGTATTGTTGTGCTAACAATCTGAGTGTTTTCACGACCTTCTCCGCCCCCAGACTATCCAGATAGCGGAAAGGCCCCCCCAGGAATGGCGGGAAGCCGATGCCAAACACAGCACCAATATCACCATCGCGTGGGTTACGAATTATCGATTCATCCAGACAGCGTGCCGCTTCATTCAACATCATCATGGTACAACGCTGTGCTACCACCGAGGACTCGAGATGGGCTTTCGGCGTCACACCCAGCAAGACATAAACACTGGTATCGACTTGTTTATCCTGCTTTTTCTTCCAGTTAATACCTTTGGTTGCTGCCGGATAGAGATAAAAGCCACGGCCATTTTTACGCCCTTTCCGTCCATCCTTCAAGATGACATCAAATGATGGAGGTGCAGCAAAACGCGGCCCTAGTTGCTCAACCAAAATCGGCATGATTTTGGTACCCACATCAATGCCAACTTCATCCAACAGCGTGATCGGTCCAACCGGGAAGCCGAAATTCACCAACGCTTTGTCAACAGAATCGATAGGTTCACCGTCCAGTACACAACGAGCAGCTTCGTTAATATACGGAGCCAGAATTCGGTTTACATAAAACCCAGCGCAATCAGCCACGACAATAGCTGTTTTACCTTGTTTACGCGCCAAAGCTACTGTGGTTGCGATAGTTTCTTCGCTGGTTTTTGCATGAGGAATCACTTCAACCAGCGGCATTTTATCGACCGGACTAAAGTAGTGCAGGCCGATCACCTGTTCTGGTCGCTGTGCCTGCGCAGCAATTTGGCTTATCGGCAATGAGGAGGTATTGGAGGCAAAAATGGTATGTGCTGCGCCGAAACGTTCGATATCAGCAACCATTTGCTGCTTCAATGATAAATCTTCAAATACAGCTTCAACTACGATATCAACCGAGTCAAAACCACAATAATCTGTGCTGCCGGAAATCAGCATCATCTGGCGCTGCCGTTCAGCCGGGCGCATACGCTTACTGCGAACCCGCTTGCCTAAGGCATCCCAAGTGTATTTTAGCGCCTGATTAATCCCTTGCGGATTAATATCTTTGATACGTACCGGTAAGCCTGCACGAGTGGCCGTTACATTGGCAATTCCGCCACCCATCAGACCGCCACCCAAGACCCCAACACGATGAATAGCACGAGGCTGCGCTGTACCACCGGTCTCCTTTTTCAGTGATGTTGTGGCAAAGAACAAGCTACGCAAAGCAGCTGACTGGGGGGACATGGCCAGATCACCAAAGGCTCTGGCTTCTGCTTCATAACCACTGGGGCCACCGTAGTCCAATCCTTTACGCACCACATCAATAATGCGCTCCGCCGCCGGATAATGGCCCTTGGTCTGCGCCAGCGTTTTTTTACGCACAATCTTAAACAGTAATGCTTTACCCAATGGGCCGCTAAGCAGACGTTCCTGCCAAGGTAAAACTGGCCTGTCGAGCCAACCCGCTTTGGCCCGTTTGACCGCCACATCTAACAAGATATCGTGGGGCACCGCATCGTCCACCAGCCCCATCTTAAGCGCCTGGCGCGCACGGACTTGTCTGCCGGTGAGAATCATATCCAGTGCTTTACTGACACCAATCAAGCGCGGCAAGCGTTGTGTGCCACCCGATCCGGGCAACAGACCGAGTTGAACCTCTGGCAAACCGAGTACCGTTTTGTCATCTAGCGAACAGATGCGGCTATGGCACGCTAGCGCCAGCTCCAAACCACCGCCCAGGCAAGCACCATGGATAGCAGCCACCACCGGTATGGGGAATGCAGCGATCTGCGCCAGAACAGATTGCCCTTTCTGTGCCAATACACGCGCATCGTGCGCGGTACGACAAGCGGCAATCATGGTGATATCAGCACCAGCAATAAAAGAGTCTGGCTTACCAGAAATAATAACCAGCCCCTGCAATTGTGATAAAGCCTGCGCTTGTTGCAGTATCTCGGCAATTTGCTCTGCAAATTCAGCCTTTAAGGTATTCACTTTGTCACCAATAACATCAATGGTGATCACACCGATATTGTCTGGCCGCACATTGAGGGTAAAGACCGAATCGGTTGGGGTACGGCTATCCCCTGAGGCTGTTTCACTACCGCTGTTAAGTAAATTTTCCTGACGCATTACTCCACCTCCAAAATCATCGCGGCACCCAACCCACCGGCAGCACATGCCGTCGTTAGCCCTAATCCTCCGCCACGGCGACGCAATTCATTTAATGTTTGGGTAATCATCCGGGCGCCAGTGGCCGCAAAGGGGTGACCGTAGGCAATCGAACCACCCAATACGTTGAATTTGCTCATATCAACTTCACCAATAGCCTGGCTACGACCCAATTTTTCACGCGCGAAAGTATCACTGGCAAACATTTTCAGGTTAGCCAGTGTTTGTGCCGCAAATGCTTCATGCATATCGATAAGGGTCAAATCAGCCAGCGTGATGCCGGCACGGTCCAGCGCCAGTGGCGTGGCATAAGATGGGCCTAGCAGCATATCTTGCCAAACATCGATGGCGGAAAAGGCGAAACTGCGCAGATAACCCAACGGTTGCAAACCTAACTCTTTTGCTTTCGCTTCACTCATCATCATCACGGCTGCGGCACCGTCCGTCAAAGGGGTGCTGTTGGCCGCCGTGACACTGCCGTGTTGGCGATCGAATGCGGGGCGTAACTTGGCATATTGCGCCAAAGTGGAGTCTTTGCGGATATTGTTATCTTCGGTAATAGCATCACGGTAAGGCGGGATATAAGCCGTCATCACCTCATCGTGTAATAACCCTTGCTGCCAGGCAATCGCGGCCATTTGGTGCGATCGTAGCGCCAGAGCATCCTGATCTTCACGGCTGATACCATAGGTTTTTGCCATCTGCTCTGCGGTATCCCCCATGCGCAAGCCGGTAGAGTATTCAGCCACTGCCGGGGCAACAGGAAGCAAATCGCGTAACTTTAAGCGGCTGAACAACTTCAGCCGCTGGGAGAGGGTTCGCGCTTTATTAACATCAACCAAGGTTCGCGCCAGTGCTTTACTGACACCAATTGGCAGCACGGAAGAGGAATCGGCACCACCGGCTATCGCTACCGTGACTGAGCCTGCAATAATACTTTCTGCCACATTGGCTACCGCCTGAAAACTGGTGGCACACGCGCGTGAGACACTGTAAGCATCGGTATGCACACTCATGCCGGTACCCAACACGATTTCACGGGCAATATTTGGCGCTTCAGGCATCTGCACCACTTGACCGAATACGAGTTGATCAATTAACTCAGGAGCAACGCCACTTCTGGCCAGCAACTCACTGACCACAATTTTGCCTAAGTCGACGGCCGGTACGCCATGATAAGCAGTTGCTTGCTTGGCAAAAGGGGTCCGCAGACCGCTGACGATTGCAATGCGATCGCCCTGGCGCGTCACTAGCGGTAATGGCTTACTCATAAACGCTCCTGATAAATAGAGTGGCTTTTAGTTAAGCATAACAAATAACAGGTCTGACCTGATCTAATTATTTTTAACCAAAAATTTACATTTGGTAAACCTACAGAACAGGAAAGTGAGAGCGGGAGCAACTTTTAGCGACAAAATCGTGGGAAAGATGCATTGGGGATGGGGAAGAATGATGAATCTAACGCGATAAATTTACAGAGGAAATTAGACAAAAATAAACGCGAAGCAAAAGGCTTCGCGTTAGAGATCGGTTCAACTTACCTGAGTTGCGGTGACTACCGGCATGAATTAACGCAGACCCAGCTGGAAAATCATGGTTTCTGCCTGGCAGGCAAAAGTAAAGTCGATGGTTAAACAAACACCGCCGTCCTTCTCTTCCAATTTATGCTCAATCAAGCAAGGTTCTGACTCAATAGCACGCGCTTTTTCGGTCAGCGATTTCAGCATCGCTTCAGCTTCAGTACGGTTGTCAAACACACAACTGTAAGAGGCCGTGCAATCAGTATTATCCATTATAGTACCAACATCTATACAGCAGCAGGCAGCAGTTTCTTCCGCACTACAGCGATTACTTGTTGATCGAATACTTGCATCTGACATCTTCAATTCTCCTCAACGGACATTTCAAAATAGGTGCAAATTGCCAATTCGTTAGTGCAAATAGCACAAAAAGGCATGGCGCAAAAAAAAATATTTTCTCTGTCACTATTTTACTACCGTCGGTCACTTGGCACTAGGACTTACTGTTTATAGGCTTATTAAGTGATAAAGGTCACAGTCAAATTGTATGCTCATTCATTGATAATGTAATAATTGATACTAAATTGTGAGTTTTTTGTTAACTGTGTCTATTTTTTGCAATCAAAACTGAACAAATCCCAAAACATACTTGCAACACTGACACAGGTCGGACCTATACTTCAGCCACTGGTCTGCTTTGTCTGACCGATAACGGACCCTACAATCCCGCATTCTCTTGTTACGGTGTGTAACATTAATTAAAACAATGAGGTTTTGGTCATGAACCAGAAAAACCTGTTTACCCGATCAGCTCTGGCAGCTGCAGTGGCAATCATATCGTCGAACGTTTCTGCGGCTGGCTTCCAGTTGAATGAATATTCAGCCGCTGCATTGGGGCGTTCTTTCTCTGGTGAAGGCGCCGTTGCCGACAACGCATCAGTTGGTAGCCGTAACCCCGCAGCAATGACTTTGTTCGACCGCCCTTCTTTCTCTGGCGGCTTTGTTTATGTTGATCCTGACGTCAACATTAGTGGGACATCCCCCATTTCAGGCAGAAGTACCGATGCCAATAACATCGCGCCTTCAGAGTGGATCCCAAATATCCACTTTATTATGCCACTGAATGAGCAATGGGCAATTGGTGCCTCTGGTACCTCAAACTACGGTTTGGCTACTGAATTCAATGACGACTATCCTGCGGGTTCTCTTGGCGGTCAGACTGATCTGAAAACCGCCAACCTGAACCTGAGCACCGCGTATCGCCTGAATGAAAACTTCAGTTTCGGCCTGGGCTTTAATGCAGTGTACGCCGATGCGAAGATTGTACGCCATCTCGGTGAAGTTGGTCCGCTATCGGGTCGCCCTGCTAATACCGAAGTTACCCGTATGGAAGGTAAAGAGTGGGGGTATGGTTGGAATGCGGGCGTGCTGTATGAAGTTGATAAAGAAAACCGTTATAGCTTCACTTACCGCTCAAAAGTGAAAATCGACTTTGATGGTGATTTCAGCAACCAACTGCCACCACCAAGAGGCACTGGCGGTAATACGATCCCGGGTGCTTTAACTCTGAACCTACCAGAAGTCTGGGAAGTGTCTGGCTATAACAAAGTGGCACCACAGTGGGCGATTCACTACAGCATGGCCTACACCAGTTGGAGCCAGTTCCAGGAACTGAAAGCAACCGGCACTAATGGCCAGACACTGTTTGAAAAACATGAAGGCTTCCATGATGCTTACCGCATCGCGCTGGGTACCACTTATTATCACGATGATAATTGGACCTTCCGTACCGGTATTGCCTTCGATGACAGCCCGGTTCCGGCAGATAACCGCACTATCTCAATTCCAGACCAAGACCGTTTCTGGATCAGTGCTGGTACTACCTACGCCTTCAACAAAGATGCCTCAGTGGATGTTGGTATTTCCTATATGCATGGCCAAAGCGTGCATATTACTGAAAAAACACCAGCGGCAGTGGGCGGCACTACTTATCAGTTCGACTCCAAAGGTACGGCACTGCTGTACGGCGTGAACTTTAACTACGCGTTCTAATTAGCGGATACTGGCAATTCCTTTGCCCATAAAAAAGCGCCTTTCGGCGCTTTTTTATTATTCGAATCAGGTATCAGAATCAGTTGGCTGAATCGATACTGTCCAAATCACCCTGAATGGCTTGTGCATTCGAATTGACTTCCGGTTTCAACTGCCCGCCATTCGCCAGGAAATCATGACGTTGGAAGTAGGCATCGCGCACCATCAGATAAGGATCTGACGAGTTACGCAGCAACCCATCGGAATCCAATAGCTGAGCACGGGTTTCAATCCCTTCAACCATCCATTTACCTGCCGACATCCAGAACGTGAGATAGCTCAACACCGGATAAACGTAATCAGCCGCATTCCCCCCATCCTCACGAATGGTGAAGCTGCCATAGCCCGGTAACACTACATACGGGCCGTAACCAACATTATAATGGCCCAGTGTGCTGCCAAAGCGGTGAGGGACTTGTTTAGCCAGCTTAGGGTTAGCCATACTCGCCACATCTATCAAGCCACCCATGCCCAAAATAGTATTCAGGAAGAAGCGGTTAAAGTGCTTCATGCCATTATACGGGTCACCCACCAAGAAGCTGTTGACCATACTGGCTGGCTCTTCAAGGTTACTCAGGAAGTTACTTGTGCCGTTACGTGCGGGTTGTGGCACGTAATCACGCCAAACTACGGCTACCGGGCGCACCACGTAAGGATCAAGAACCTCATAGTTAAAATTGAACATTGCCCGGTTAAAACCTTCCAGCGGATCTGAGCGGCCCTGCTCCATATGATCCGGCGAGCTACTGGCACACCCTACTAATAGCACGGTGGCAAAAGCCAGCCCAGTCAGGCGGTAGTTCATAATTTTCTCCATGAAATTCTGTCCAGCCCCTTACGCTTAAGGGATCTGTTTGTTTATCTGTACATTAATTGTTTGTGGCTTTGCTGTCCCACCGAAACTCTGCACGCTGCTCTCACCAAACCAGTCACCTGATTGCGGATTGGCCGTACCATCTTGCGAGAGACGTGCCCGCACTTTCACCTGAGACAACGAAGAGAGCAAACGCTCTGGCATCATTGCATTACTGTCATCCAACGTTACTGATAACGGGAATCGGCTCACAGGCAGTTGTTTGACGGCAACCGGTACCGGGTTTGCTCCATCGGTTACCGATATAATCAGGGTTCCCTGCTGAGGTAATTTCTGAGCGGCATCAGAGGAGAGTGAAACCTCTATTCCCAGTGTAGCTGTTTCCTGCCCAGCCTGTGATTTGGCTTGCTGGATACTGCGTTTTATCACTTCTATGCGGGAATCGCCAGCAGGCAGCAATTTTAGCATAACTTCCCATGCACCAATGGCTTGTTTAAAGTCACCCTGCTCAAAAGCATTAAAAGCTAATAAACTCATGGCGCGCAGATTGGTATGATCCTGTCCAACCATCGTTCGCAACATCTGAGTTGCCAGCTGATTATCTTGTGGATCGTTGGAACGTGTCAGCACCTCAGCATAACCGAGTCTGACATCTTCATTATCGGGCGCAAGCTGATAAGCTTTAGCAAAAGCTTGGGTTGCGGTAGTGGCATTATTCAGTGCCATCCCCACCCGGCCAAGCATCATCCAATCATTGACGTTAGCAATATCTTGCTGCAAAGAAGTACGCAAGCCCAGCCCTAAACGTGCTACCTCTTCCATACTCAAAGGCTCCGCCCGCTCATTGGCAACTCTGGCACGTAATTCGGGCATTTGTGCAACAACCTGATGCCATGCCTGCACCTGAGCCAAACCACCGGTTTTTAGGTATAACCCCACGGCGACCACCACCAGTATCACCACCCCGGGCAGTAACACCCAGCGGTTAATCGGGCTTATCTCCTCATCCGGTTGTTGGGGGATATCTGTCAGCAGGTTTTGTTGCAGTTCCTGAATCAGTTCAGGTCGCTGTTCTACCACGCCTTGCGCTTCATCTTCTGCCAGTTCAGATAACCGATCCTGATAAATAGCCTTGTTCAATTCATCCCGGGTGGTCGTCGGTGAATCCGTGTCTTGCCGCATGGCAGGTATAACCAACAAGGCACCCGCGACCGCCAGCAAAATGATCACTATCAGCCAAAAAGCCATTATGGTTGTTTCCTGTTTGTCTTCGCGTGTTTAGTCGCGATGCTGTGTTGCACCACCGTCGATTTTTCCACACCGCGAGCATGTTCGGCGAGCAGATGGTGTAACCGTTGCTGTTCCTGCGCCGACAGTGGGGTCTCTTTCTCCACTCGTCGCCGTGCACGTAATATCACCACTACGGCCCCAAATAGCACAAACAGAGCCGGCCCCACCCACAGAATCAGCGTTGCAGCCGTCACCGGCGGCTCGTAAGTGACGAAGTTGCCGTAGCGGGCCACCATATAGTCAATGACTTGCTGTTTGGAATTACCCTGCTGCATCAGTTCATACACTTTGGCACGCATATCAGCAGCAATAATCGCGTTGGAGTCGGCAATGCTGTTGTTCTGACATTTAGGGCAGCGCAGTTGTTCGGTCAGTTCCCGATACTGCTGCTCTTGTGCCTCAGATTTAAAGGTGTAGGTATCGATGGCGGCAAACAAACTCCAACTCAGCATAAGGCCGAAGATCAGGCTTAGTAATCTCATGCGCCCCCCTGATACTTCTTATACAACGGCAGAATTTCTTGCAGCCAGACGCGATCGTTCAGATCACCGGCATGGCGATAACGGATAATACCCTGCCCGTCGATCAGAAAAGTTTCCGGCGCACCATAAACCCCCAGATCCAGCCCTAACATGCCATCACCATCATACAAACTCAGTGCGTAAGGATTACCCAGTGCATTGAGCCATTGCACCGCTTTGACACGATCATCTTTATAGTTCAAGCCCACCACACGGATGCCTTGGGCCGCCAGCTTATTCAGATATTGATGCTCAGCGCGGCACGTCGGACACCAGGTTGCCCAGACATTAAGTAACATCGGCTTACCATCATGTAATACTGCCTGATCAAAGGTTTTCCCCGGTTGCTCAAGCGATTCAAGCTTGAACGTTGGCACCGGTTTACCAATCAGCGCGGACTCCAACATCGTCGGATCCTCGCCATTAGCATTGCGAGTCAATTGCACTAAAAAGGCCACAACCAGCAGTAAAAACAGTACCAGCGGAATAAACATCAGCTTATTGAATGAAAAGTGAGATTTCATTATTCAGCCTCCGATGCAGCACTGCGCTTTAACTTTTTGCTCATCCGATAGCGCGGAGCAAGCATGCAGAAGATGCCGCCGATAGCCATAAATACCCCACCGAACCAGATCCAGCGGACAAAAGGTTTGTAATACAAGCGCACCGCCCATGACCCGTCATCCAGTTCTTCACCCAGTGCGGCGTAGAGATCACGGCTGAAGCCACCATCAATAGCGGCTTCAGTCATCATAGAACGGGCCACACTGTAATAACGTTTCTCCGCATGTAAGGTGGCTTCAGGTTTACCATGACGGGTGACATCAATAATGCCAACACCGCCGGTATAGTTCGATCCTTTGATATCGTGAACATCGCGGAACACGAAGTGATAATCGTGAATATCGATGCTATCACCAGCCTTCATGCGTACATCACGCTCAACACTGTAATTTTGGCTAAAGGCAATACCGATCACCGTCACCGCCACACCCAAATGCCCCAACACCATGCCCCAGTGACTGCGAGATAAGTGCGTTAAACCACGCCAAAAACCATGGCGGTGAGTTGCTCGCTCATGCAACTCCATCAATGTCAGGATAATGACCCAGATAGACATCATCAAACCGACCACGGTCATACCGGCAATAGTGTCTTGCAGCAGCCAGGGTACCAATATCGACAACAACAAAGTGATGACCAGAGCCACACTGAGGCGTTTCCAGAGTTTGCTCGGCTCATCACGACGCCAACGCACTAACGGCCCGATCCCCATCAACAGTGCCATTGGGGCCATCAACCAGGTAAACATGGTATTAAAGAACGGTTCGCCGATTGAAATACTGCCCAGTCCCAGTTGCTTGTGCACCAATGGCAACAAAGTCCCCAGAAGCACCACCAACATTGCGGCGATCAGCAGCACATTATTACCGAGCAGGAAAGTCTCGCGTGAGAACACCTCATGCTGAGTACGGCTGCGCACTTGTGCGCCTTTAACTGCATACAGTAGCAATGAGCCACCGATAACAATCACCAGATAAGCCAGAATAAACATGCCACGAGCCGGATCAGAGGCAAAAGAGTGCACCGAAACCAATACGCCGGAACGCACCAGGAAGGTGCCCATTAGGCATAGAGAGAATGCCGTAATCGCCAGCAATACCGTCCACGCTTTGAATGTGCCACGTTTTTCGGTCACCGCCAGTGAGTGAATTAACGCCGTACCTGCCAGCCAAGGCATAAAAGAGGCATTCTCAACCGGATCCCAGAACCACCAGCCGCCCCAGCCTAATTCATAATAGGCCCACGCCGAACCGAGCACGATCCCCATGGTCAGGAACACCCATGCCGCTTGAGTCCACGGCCGTGACCAGCGCGCCCAGGCACTATCAAGTCGGCCAGCCATTAAGGAAGCTATCGCGAAAGCAAAAGCTACCGAGAACCCCACATACCCCATATAAAGCAGTGGCGGATGGAAAATCAACCCGACATCCTGCAACAACGGATTTAAATCATTACCGTCAATTGGGAAGTCCGGCAAGGTGCGGGTAAACGGATTTGACGTCAGAATAATAAACAACAGGAAACCGCCGGTAATCATCCCCAGCACCGACAGTACTCGGGCTACCGCATCATCCGGCATTGAACGGCTAAAGAGCGCAACAGCCAGCGACCAGCAACTTAGCAGCAACACCCACAGCAGCAGCGATCCCTCATGTGCGCCCCAGGTCGCCGCAATACGATAATAAACCGGCAGGTGTGAATTTGAGTTCGCCGCCACATAGGAGACAGTGAAATCATTCACCACAAACGCATACACCAGACATATAAATGACAGTGCGATGGTAGCGAACATACCGTACGTCAAGGGTCTGCCAACCGCCATCATACGGGCATCTTGACGCGCAGCGCCCCATTGCGGATACAAACTCAGCAATAGCGAGATAGCCAGTGCCAGGCATAACAGAAAACTCCCCATTTCAGGCATCATGAGGCATTATCCTCACGCTTAGTGCTACTGTAAGCCTCTGCGGGACGGGTGTGGTTTTCTTTCATCGCCTCTTTTACTTCTGGTGGTGTGTATTTTTCATCATGCTTTGCCAGCACTTCTTTCGCATTTACCGTATTGCCCTCAGCGAATACACCTTGCGCTACCACCCCCTGCCCCTCGCGGAACAGGTCCGGTAAAATGCCGGTATAAGTGACGGTGATTGCGCCGCGCGCATCATAAACCTTGAAACTCATTTCCAGCGTCTTATCATCACGTTTCACCGACCCCGGCATCACCATGCCGCCGATACGTAAACGCTGACCTATTTCCGGCTTCTCGTGGCGCTCCCCTTTACCCTGCAAGATTTCGCCAGGGGTATAGAACAGATCGATATTGGCACGCAGTGCGTACAACACCAGAGTGGTGGTCAGACCGATACCGATCAAAACCACCATCGCCAGATAGAGCCGACTTTTTCTACGTGGGTTCACTGCTGTTTCTCCTGCGAACGGACGGAATGCTGAGTCTGATTTGCCTGCCGAATGCGCAGTTCCCGCGCCTGACGACGCTGAATATCCGCTAATAATTGTTTGTGCTGCCACAGCGTATGTCCCCACAAACTAAGCAGAGACAGCAAAGTAACCGCCACCGCCAGCCAGACATAAAAGGCATAGCCGCCCATGGCGAAAAATGCCGCCCAAGAGTTAAAGGCCGGATTCATAGACGTGGCTCCTTACGCAATAGGGCGCTTACCCAAGGGCGATGGCGCTCTTGCTGCAAAATCAAGTTGCGCAGGCGCATTAATGTCAGAGTAATAAAGCACAACAAATAGCCAAAAATAGCCCAACGTAACGGCGAACGCATACTTGGATCAATGCTTTGTTGCATGTTAGTGGAACCTTGATGCAAGGTGTTCCACCACACCACGGAGAAATGAATGATTGGAATATTGACCACACCGACCAGCACCAAAATACCCGCAGCCCGCCCGGCCAACTTGCGGTCGTCAAATGCGTTATACAGCGCAATCACGCCAAGATAGAGGAATAGCAACACTAACTCAGAGGTCAATCGCGCATCCCAAATCCACCAGGTTCCCCACATCGGTTTACCCCAGGTAGAACCGGTGACCAAGGCAATAAAGGTAAACACCGCGCCGACCGGCGCCATGGCGGCTACGACGTTATCAGACATTTTCATTTGCCAGACCAGGCCAACAAGTGCCGCAATCGCCATCGACATATAGATCCCCATCGACCAGATCGCCGCCGGGACATGCAAGTAAATGATACGGAAACTGTTGCCTTGCTGATAATCAGAGGGGGCGAAACCAAATCCCCACACCCAGCCCACCATCAAACAGACCACAGCAGCAATACCCAGCCACGGGACAAACCGACCACACAGCGTATAGAGCCGCTCGGGTTTAGCGAATTGATGAAACCATTTCCACATTTTTCATTGCTCACAGTAAAATTGGACAGGCATCACTCAGTGGCAATGCCGGCGCAGGGTACGGCGCACAATCTGCTCTGACTGCGTTGGCTACCGCGCTTAAGCTTCTGAAAATTCTTATATTTTAACTACAGGCTTCTTTTAAGAAATTGTTTCCTTCTGAGTGGCATTCAACTGCTAGTGCACACTCACTCTCAATGCAGCGGCGGTGGCAAAAGGCGCAAGTGTTACACTCCCCGCGAGCATTGCCCCCAAAATCGCCAGATACCCATCAATCGGCAGTGACATAGAAGCCGCATCAATGGCCGCAGTAGCAAATATCAGCACCGGGATATACAGCGGCAACACCAATAAACTCAGCAGCACCCCTCCCTTGCGTAACCCCACCGTCAGTGCCACACCAATAGCCCCGATAAAACTTAAGGTTGGCGTCCCCAACAGCAGCGTGAGCGCCATGGCAATCGCGGTATTACTATCAAGAGACAGCAACAGAGCGACCAGCGGAGATAAAATAAGCAAAGGTAATCCGGTAACGACCCAGTGAGCACACACTTTGCCTAACACCGTGAGTGCCAGTGGCGCGGGTAATAACAACAACTGTTCAAGGGAGCCATCGTAGAAATCATCGCGAAATAGCCGCTCCAAAGAGAGTAACGATGCAAGCAATGCCGCCACCCAGACAATCCCCGGTGCAATACGCGCCAATAATTGCGGTTCTGGGCCTATCCCTAACGGAAACAGTGTGATGACAATCAGAAAAAACCAGAGCGGGTTAACTATCTCTGCCCCTTTTCTAAAGGCTATTTTTAATTCACGACGCAACACGCTGATAAACATTAATTCTCCTGCGTGTTGGTTAAACGGATTTTACGCACACTCTGACCAACACCGTTCAGATCCTGATGTGTGGTAAGCAGTACCATGCCACCGTTAGCTGCATGCTCAACAAACAGATCTAACAGGGTAGCAACCCCCTGCTTATCAATCGCGGTCAACGGTTCATCCAGAATCCATAGTGGAGCCTTGCTCAACCACAAACGGGCCAAGGCCACGCGCCGTTGCTGCCCAGCCGATAATTGAGATACCGGTAAATCTTCATAACCCACCAACCCGACCTGAGACAAAGCCTGCCAGATTGCGGCGCTATCGACCTTTTGTAACACCGACTGATAAAACGCCAGATTTTCAAAAGGCGTCAGTACCGACTTAACTCCCGGTTGATGGCCTAAAAACAATAAATCCTGATGATATTTAGCGCGATCTCGGCGAATATTCGCCCCCAACCAGCTCACCTGCCCTTCATCTGCATCGGCCAGTCCGGCTAAAATCCGCAACAGACTGGTTTTACCTGCACCATTTTGCCCCTCAACCTGCACTATCTCCCCAGCAGCCACACAAAAGCTTAACTGTTGGAACAAGCTTCGCTCATCTCGGATGCAGGTCAGGTTTTTAGCTTCCAACATGAAGGATTGGTTTCCATCGTAGGATTGTTGTTTCAGGAAAACCGAATGATAACATAAGGCTTAATCCTTACGTAGCGTGGGTCTAACCCTGACCCTACCCTTATAGAGGTATTATTCGGTATAAGATCAAATTTCTGTAGAAAAAACCAACAAGATTAACGTTTGGTTACTTTTCCCCCTCTTCTGATGGCTATTTTACTCCCCCCAACAAAGACCCACTAACAACTCACCATTAGCCCAAGAATAATAAATAGCGACTACGCTTATTATGTCGGCCTTCCCTTATTTTTTGTGTTCCAACCACCACAATTATTTATCTACCAACCGGGAAATCCCTATGAATGATGAAAAACTGTCGCAGAATAAGGGTGAATTGAAAGTGGAAAGTGAGGAACAAAAGCAGGGAAAAGAGATAGAAATAAATGAGAAGGAACTTCCCTCAAAAGCAGCCGCAATCCATGAATTGATCCGCCTCGAGGGGCAAAAAGAGTTAGAGCGCGACAGCTTTGCACTGCTGTGGTCCGCCATTGCTGCCGGCCTTTCAATGGGGGCATCGCTTATTGCCAAAGGCATTTTTCACGCAAAACTACCTGACTCACCGGCAAGTTTCCTGCTGGAGAATGTCGGTTATACCTTTGGTTTTATTATTGTCATTATGGCCCGCCAACAGCTATTTACCGAAAATACCGTGACCGCGGTACTGCCCATCATGCAAAAACCGAGTGGGCAAAACTTTCTTCTGTTATTTCGCCTATGGGGGTTGGTGCTACTGGGCAACCTTATCGGTACAGGAATTGCGGCCTATTCCTTTATCCATATGCCGGTGTTTGATGAGTCGACACGCGCATCATTTGTCACTCTGGCACAAGGGGTGATGGAGAATTCGCCATCTGAGATGTTTGCTAACGGCATATTTTCCGGTTGGATCATTGCCACTATGGTATGGATGATGCCATCAGCAGGAGGCGCTAAGATCTGGGTCATTTTCCTGATGACCTATTTAGTGGCGCTGTGCGACCTTACCCATATTGTGGTTGGTTCGGTCGAAATCTTCTATCTGGTATTTAATGGCTCATTACCCTGGCAGCAATTTATTTATCCGTTCGCTATTCCAACATTGGCAGGCAACATTATCGGCGGTACTTTTATTTTTGCCCTGATAAGCCATGCGCAGATCCGCAGTGATATGACCCATCAACCGAAAAATGGTGATAAGGCAGCCAAAGACACTCCGCCCCCCTCTGAATAGCACCAACTTAACCACTGTGTTAACGTGATAATTTCGTACTAGCAAAGAGGTACAACTAATGCATTTCTCTTCGATCGAGGATATCAGAGCGGCTATTGATGGCATAGATTCGCAAATTGTCACGTTAATCGCGCAACGGAGCCAATGTGTAAAAGCGGCCGCCGCATTTAAGCAGGATCAGAACGCAGTACGGGCGCCAGATCGGGTGCAGATGGTAATAGATCGTGTCACAGCAGAAGCCAGCAAAGCGGGATTAGCAGAAGAGATCATAGAGAAAGTTTACCGGACGATGATCCATGCTTTTATCGACTATGAACTTGAACAACATCGGCGCTTAGGGCAAAAGTAAGCGGGATTCAGTTATCACTGTTCCACTAACAGGTGGTAACAGGGTATACCGACAATTTTTAATAAAATCCCCTTAGTTCAGCCAATCATCCTTATATCATCTAAACCATAAAAAATGCCATCACGTGGCAGGATTCAAAGATGGCTACACCGATACACCCGTAATTATTTACCTGGGTTACTGGCCACCTGGCTATTCTTTAATGCGATAAAAAGTGTAAAATATGTGAACATCAATATAGCAGACTGTTATTTGTCACTTTTTTATATTTATTCAATTTAATTTCAAGAGGTTAACGTGCAGGATTTACCAAACTGTCCAAAATGTAGTTCTGAATTTACATGGCAAGAAGGTGAACAACTGAATTGCCCGGAGTGTGGTCATGAGTGGTCGGAAAATAGCCCTTCAGCCACCGGCCAGGACGACCTGGTGGTGCGCGATGCCAACGGGAATTTGTTGGCTGACGGTGACTCAGTAACTGTTGTTAAGGACCTGAAAGTAAAAGGCAGTTCTTCAACGCTGAAAATTGGCACCAAAGTGAAAGGCATCCGCCTGGTTGAAGGGGATCACAATATCGATTGTAAAATTGATGGGTTTGGTCCAATGAAGTTGAAATCAGAGTTCGTTAAGAAGAGTTGATATTTTAATCAATGAGTTACCCCCAAATAGCGATTCTGACTCTGGGGGTTACCGCTGGTTGCGGAATTTCCCGGACACGAGTGGCGACTGCCTCGTGTCCTTAATTAAACTATTCACTTCTCACACGGAGCCAACATTCGGTGTTATTAATGGCTTGCGGCGAAAAAACATTTTATAAGACTGGGTTGCACAAATAACACCCGCGATGACCAAAACAGCACCTGATAACTGCAATCCCGTAGGTAAAATATGATTAAAAATAGCTAATATCATGGTAAATACCGGTACGAGGTTGAAGAAAACAGCCGTGTTAGCCGCGCCTAAATTCTTAATACCCACATTCCAGAATAAATAGGCCAATACCGACCCTGCAATTCCCATGTAAATTAATGCGCCATGATTAAATGCAGAAATATTATACAATCCACTGAATGTACCTTCAGTGTAATAAGCAAACATAACGATACCTAACGTACCAAACAGCATCGTAAAACTGGTTATTTGCAAGGGGGTAGCACCTACAGTGTATTTACGGCAGCCAACAGTATAAGCAGCCCATGCAATATTCCCAAGTAAGATAATCATATCCCCTTGATTAAACTCCATATTAAGTAGGTTACTAATAGAACCTTTACTGATAACCAATAAAACACCTAATAAACTGATCAGCATGCCGACACATTGTACCCGTGATATTTTCTGCCTTTCACAAAGAGTGAAAAGAAGCGCAGTTGTAATTGGCGAGGTGGCCATAATAAGCGCGCCATTTATCGGCGTAGTGGTTTGTAATCCAATAAAGAAAGCCAAATTAAAACCTGTAATACCGCAAAGACCCAGTAAGACAAATGCCAGATAATTCTTTTTCAGGACAATCCAGCTATTTCTTTCTCGTAACAAAAGTACCGCTAATATAGTGACACTAGCAATAACAAACCTCTCAGTTGCAGCTAACAGAGGAGAAACGTGGTTGACAATTAATGCTGCGACATTAAAATTCGATCCCCAGAAAAAAGTGGAGAGAACAACACAAAGCAAAACAAGATATTTATTCATCTGACTATCTCCAAAGTACTGCGTCAAGAACAATAGAAGATGCAAGTGCATTTTTGGATGTTTTCAATAAATAACTGACCGTGTCAGCAACATCAGAGGCCGCAAGCATTCTCTTCTTTTGTTCCCTTGAAATATTAATATGGTCATCCATTAGCTCTCTAAATGACGTATCAACTTTATCCAATATAATACTTGTTACTTTAATCCCTAATGGTTTGCAATATTCTCGTAACCCATCAGTCATACCTTGAACTGCATATTTAGAAACAGAATATGCATACATATCTTTGTTTCCTCTGGTACCCCATACTGATGACATATTTATTATTTGTGCTGAAGGGCTATTAATCAGTACCGGCAACAGCGAGCGAGTCAGATAAAAATAACCATTCACATTAACATCAAATGTATTTTTCCATTCTAAATCCGTAGTGGTTAGTGGACTACTGAAATAGGCAATACCTGCAACATTTATAAGTACATCAATAGAACTCATAACCTCTAAAGCATTTAAAACAGCCTGTTCTACTGCTCCCCGCTGAGTAACATCCAACTGAATAAAGTGTATTTTATCTTGGTATTTATTTTTTAATAATGTAGTTTCTTTCTCTGGAATATCTTTAAAATGGCAAGCAAAAACAGAATGTCCATCTTTTAGAATCCGTTTTGTTAAGCTTTGTCCAATTCCACTTTCACAACCAGTGATAAATATATTCATGTTATTTTCCTTTATTTACACTAAAAAT
>NZ_JAZGQE010000480.1:0-489 GCF_048593885.1 Yersinia sp. 1252 StPb PI
TAACTCAAGTAAAGAGTACATTTTTATGCGCTGCATGATAACTATATCTGACCACAATAATTTTTTTTCGTATGGGTTGTATCATTTATTTAAGAGCCACCTTAAAGTTTGTTTATTGGTTAAGACTACGAGCCTTGACAATGAAACTGATGATGGCTTTATCGCTATATCCTTTTGTGAGAATGCCAGCGTTACTCTTAAAATTAGAGACAAAAAACATATGGCAAAAGAACTGGCTTCGGAAGTTGTAATTTTTAGGAATGACAGCATTAATCAATTAAGCCGTAAAGTTGAATGTATAATCGCCAATATGCTAAAGCATGGTCACGGGCATGATGTTATCTATAATGATCGTGGGGTGATTAAATTAACGTCAACTCAAATAAAAATTTGCAAATTTTTTTATGATGGGATTACCACTAAGACTGCTTCTCTTTTGCTGAATCTAAGTGAGAAAACCATTAGCACTCACAAACGAAATGTTATGAG
>NZ_JAZGQE010000481.1:0-488 GCF_048593885.1 Yersinia sp. 1252 StPb PI
GAATGGATAGATCTAACTCCTTTTATCATAGTCGCTTTATGTTAATTTTTCGTACTTGTTGGATTTCAAATAATATCTTGTAGTCTCTATACTATCCAAGTCATTTACAATTATTTATGTTTATCCTATTTGTTACTTGTGATCATCTTTAATTATAATTTAACTGTCGTTATTGTCAGTGTCTTAAGATTGCTTACCGGCTAACTAACCAAGATTATATGACGTCGTTTTTGTTAACATTCAGTAGAGATTTGAGCAATAAGCAGAGAATTCCATTATTTGTTGTGATAATGGTTATCGCGTCTCGATGAACTTTACAACGTCCACCACTATTCATAGAAATAGATATCTGGATAGCATCCCCTATGGCGGATAATTTACTTCTTAGCCGATAGGCTAACTGTGAGACATTGCCTTTAACTATAGTATTCTCTCTTCCGCTCCAGACATGAGTTATAATTTCATCTATAGGTATCTTATTGTTTTTC
>NZ_JAZGQE010000482.1:0-485 GCF_048593885.1 Yersinia sp. 1252 StPb PI
ACTTCCGGCGCATAACCACGCAGGGACTCTGGCAACATGCGGTCATCGGTGCTGAATTGTGCCCCGGTAAAAGGCACGGTATCGAATAACTGCCCGGTGGTATTGGATTGCCCCAGCAACACCCGGCCCAGCGCAGCCGGGACATCCCGCTGCACATAACTGTTAATACTGGTGTATTTGCTGTCACCGTCTTCTTGCCAGTTATACGAGCCGTTATGACGGAAATACCATGAGCCGAGGTTTAGCCCGGTGTTAATCCCGGCAAAAGCCGAGTTAAATGTCTGTCCGTTGGCGGAGGAGCTGTAGCCATTGAGTGAATAGCCCAACATCCCTGACGTCACGCCGCTGTCCCACAAGGCCGGATTGACGGTGCCACGGGCGGTACGGAGTAACAATGCCTGGGGAATAGCGATATCCAGCCGTTGTTCGCCGCTGTCAAAAGTCACCTGGGCATCGGGGATCAGCGACGCCAGATCAACACAGCC
>NZ_JAZGQE010000483.1:0-483 GCF_048593885.1 Yersinia sp. 1252 StPb PI
TTTGCGCTAAACTCCATTTTTTCAACATTCTTATATGTATCTTCCTTACCAATACTGGGTGTCGCACCTACATCGCTATTGAATTCTCTTTTAAAATTTAAGTTTTTTAACTTTTCACTGCTTGTATTTTGAGTATCAATGGAAGATTCCTTCTCCTGACTTTCAGCCTTCATATGTGATTCAACATAGGCAACAAATTGGAACCCATGTTTGGGTATCGTTAAAATGAGTTGTGGGCTCTCTCCCAATGCTTTGAATGCCTTTCTAAGCTCACTAACATAGGTGTTTAAATTACTATTAGATGCAGTGAATCCATAGTCTTCCCAGATGTCCTTCAATAGCGTAACTCTATCTATAGCTTTGTTTCTGTGTTTAATGAATTCAAGCAGTAAACGGGTTGCCGGATTGGACAAAATCACAAAAATATCGTCATCATTTAGAATCATTAATTTCTTTTCTGATGGTCTAAAGAAAATAGTGTAG
>NZ_JAZGQE010000484.1:0-479 GCF_048593885.1 Yersinia sp. 1252 StPb PI
GTTTTTTCTAATTATTTTTTTGGTTACCTTGACAGAAAACAATTCTAATTCATCAAGATCAACCACAGGTTCAAATACTTTATCATTTTGTTTTTCAAGATAAACATCACGCTTATAATTCATATCGGTGTCAGGTCGTTTTAACGGGTGAATACTTACTCTTATTCCACCAAAATTTTCTTTTTTCTTATACCATAGTGATTTATCACCAGGTTGCATATCCGGCCAATTTATTATCATCGGTAATGCTACGAAATCGGTATCACACCCTTTTGTATTTTCAGTAAAACTGTAGCCCCAGGCGCTGGTACCGCTATATTCTGTCCAGTAAAAAACATAGCTATTCGGCACTTCCATTACATGACCATTAAATTTACCGCAAACAAAACCGGGGCGATTTTCGGCGAAACCGAGTGGTGACATTAGCAGAAAAGCCATTATCAATAATATGATAAAATATCTCACCCGCGTTTTATCAC
>NZ_JAZGQE010000485.1:0-472 GCF_048593885.1 Yersinia sp. 1252 StPb PI
ATAGGGTTATTAATTTACATGTGAAATAAATGATATTTTAAGTAATTAAATAAAAACCTTTAAAATCAAGTTGTTGCTTTATTTTTTATGGGTTTTGTTGAGATTTAACATATAAAAAAACCAAGCTAATCTAAGAAGGAATCAAAGGGTTCTCGGGTATTTATACTGTTATTACTAAGGTTTTTCTGCTTCTTAGGCTGAAATGTTAAGGATTTAATGTCGATTATAGATTGGGTCATGAAATAAGCAATCATTAATTTTGAAAAATCGCTCTTTAGCGATCAAATGTGTCGGGATGCTTATTTTGGGAGTGTTATATGTCGAGGGTGTAATGTTTATCGATCAATCTTATCGATTTTATTTCGTTACTGTAATCAATTAAGTTAAACACTCTGAATTATAGTTATTTGAATTAAATGACTATCAACTAGATGTCTATATTTGTATTATCTGCCTCGAACAAAATAAGGGC
>NZ_JAZGQE010000486.1:0-464 GCF_048593885.1 Yersinia sp. 1252 StPb PI
GGTACGGTAACGCTGGGCACGGGCGGGGTGCTGAACAGCGGCGTGCTGTCCAACAGCAGTATCCTTGATATCACTGGCGGTACGCTGAACCTCAGCTCGGGCGGAGTATCAACGGCGACCGGCGGTTTAACCGGTGCCGGCACCTTGAACATCAACGGCGGTGACTTGGCGGTCAGTGGTGCCAACAGCGGCTTAAGCGGCCAGACCCTGATTGCGTCGGGCGCGTCGGCAACCCTGAACGGGGCCGGTACGCTGGGCAGCAGTGCCATTAATGTGCTGGGTGATTTAAACCTGAATGGGGCTAATGCGGCACTGGCCAATGTGCTGAGCGGCACGGGCGACATCAATACCAACGCTGCCATCACCCTGACTGGCACGAATAGCTTTAGCGGCGCACACCATATCGGTGCCACAGGGGCATTAACGGTAACGCAGGCCAGTAATCTGGGAGCCTCGACGGCTAC
>NZ_JAZGQE010000487.1:0-460 GCF_048593885.1 Yersinia sp. 1252 StPb PI
CTGTCAAGGATGCCATTGAAAGGTTTTGAAGACGCTAGCCCAATTCTCAATAAAGGCAAGAAAACACTCGATCTAGTTAATAGGAATCAAGTAGAGAAAATGATTGATATAGGTAGTGCATCTAACTATATGTACGTTCATATTGCTTATTTTCTTGCCCTACACGAAATAGCGCGGGAACGAGATGTTCCCTGGATGCCGAGATTCATTGTGATTGACCAACCAAGTACCCCATATTTCAGTACTGGTGGTAAAAAAACTGATGATTTTGATAGCCTTGATACAGCCCTTAATGAGATAAATTCATTTGTGGAAAAAATGAAGTTGTATGGTGGAATCCAAATAATATTATTAGAGCACATTGAAGAAACTTATTGGCTTGATCGGAAATGGAATAATTTTCGGTTGGTTGACAAAGAACTCCGAGATGACTACGGATTAATTAATTTGAAGTAACTAG
>NZ_JAZGQE010000488.1:0-455 GCF_048593885.1 Yersinia sp. 1252 StPb PI
CTAGTAAAAAGATATTGAGCCAGACCTTCATTATTCATGAATACGCCAACTCTTTTCTGGAGGCTTTGTATCGAGTTTGTTGTGATGTAATTTTCTTCCGTGACACCTATCATTCTATTTCCAGTCCATTTTTCTGCACCAAATCCATCGGTGTCAACTTGTTCCATACGGGTTGTGCTCTTCTGAATTGTACCTGTGTTATTGGCGATCCATTCAGCGGTATCAAAAGAGCATTTATAGCAAATTGTTATCAGAGTATTTGTTTCAATCTGATTTTTTAAAGCATCTTTATCTACTGATTGGTCAGGAATGTTTTTAGTGTCGTCGCGCTCCTGATAAGCTAATGACATATTTGCATCTTTTGAAAGGACAGTTGCGAGTGCGCTGGCAACTGTTGGTGATATACAAAATTTAACTTCATCCAAAACTGCAAAAATATGTTTTGTATGTTTTTT
>NZ_JAZGQE010000489.1:0-454 GCF_048593885.1 Yersinia sp. 1252 StPb PI
AATGATATAACAAAACTCATTCAGAAAAATTAATCAGTGATGGTAGGTTACATGCAGAATATCATTTTATTTATTCCATGCTACAATTGCCAAAATCAAATCTCTCGTGTCTTAGCTCACTTAAAAGAGAATGACAATTATAAGTATTTCAGTGAGATTTTGATAATCGATAACAGAAGTACAGACAATACAGTGGGGAAAAGTCTTGAAGTAGTGGACTTGCTAAATTTGACTAATGTGAAAGTATATACCAACAGCCACAATGTTGGTCTTGGTGGTACTCATAAGATGGCTTTTACTTACGCTCAAAAGATAAATGCTACTCATGTGGCTGTTTTGCATGGCGATGATCAAGGAAATATTAATGATTTAATTAAGATCATCCGTAGCAATAAACACAATGAACATGATTGCTGTCTGGGAAGTCGCTTCAGTACTGACTCACAACTGAAGG
>NZ_JAZGQE010000048.1:0-28198 GCF_048593885.1 Yersinia sp. 1252 StPb PI
CGTATCATTCTGGACAGCGAACAGGCTGGGCAGTTGAATGCTGGCGACCCGGTATTGTTCCGTGGCTACCGGGTCGGATCGGTAGAAACCAGCACCTTCGATGCTAAGTCACGCTTAATGCGTTATCAGTTATTTATTGGTGCGCCTTATGACAGTCTGGTCACCAGCAATGTCCGTTTCTGGAAGGACAGTGGTGTAGCGGTCGATCTATCATCACAAGGAATGCGAGTTGAAATGGCATCGCTGGCAACCCTTTTCAGTGGTGGCGTAAGTTTCGATGTGCCTGATGGTTTGGATCTGGGCAAGCCGGTCACGGCAGATAAAGCTGAATTCAAACTGTTTGATAATCGCAGCAGCATTCAAAATTCTCTGTTCACGGAACATGAAGATTTCTTGTTGTTCTTCTCCGACTCTGTACGTGGTTTGCAGTCTGGTGCGCCGGTAGAGTTCCGTGGTATTCGTGTGGGTACTGTAGCCGATGTGCCGTTCTTCACCGAAGGTATGCGGCAGCGGGTTGATAATGATTTCCGTATTCCGGTGCTTATTCGCATTGAGCCAGGCCGTTTCCGCGATGATTTAGGCTCGGATACCAACTTTGCGCAAATATTGAAAACAGCCAAAGAACGCGGGCTACGTGCCTCATTGAAATCAGGGAACTTGCTGACGGGTGCGCTGTTTATTGATCTGGATTTCTACCCAGATGCCAAACCGTGGAAAGGGCCGTTGGAAGTGGCGGGCTATCCATTGCTGCCCACCGTCAGTGGTGGCTTAGCGCAAATTCAGCAGAAATTGATGCAAACACTGGATAAGATTAATAGTCTACCGCTGGATCCAATGGTGAATGAAGTCACGAAGACACTGGCTGAAAGTCAGAAAACGATGCGTGAAACTCAGAAAACCTTGGCGGCATTGACCGCAATCACCTCAAGCCCGGCGATGCAGGATCTCCCCAAAGATCTGCAAAAAACCCTGAATGAGTTGAATCGCAGCATGAAAGGCTTCCAGCCAGGTTCACCGGCCTACAACAAGATGGTGGGTGATATGCAACGGTTAGATCAGGTCTTGCGTGAATTACAGCCAGTATTGCGTACGCTGAATGAGAAGAGTAACGCGCTGGTATTTGAAGCGGCAGGAAGTCAGGATCCTCAGCCTAAGAAGGCCAAAAAATGATGAAATGGATGGCAGTTCTCGCAGCGCTGTTACTTAGCGCTTGCAGTAGCGAACCCGGCAAAACCTACTATCAGTTACCGGCACTCAGCGCGCCTGCTACGGTCAGTAGTAGTGTTGCTTCAAGGCAATTATGGATTGAACATGTTGGTGTCGCTGATTATCTGGCTGCGACGGGAGTGGTATACCAAACCAATGATGTACAGTATGTCATTGCCAGCAATAACCTGTGGGCCAGTCCACTGGATCAACAGTTGCAGCAAACCTTGGTAACCAATCTGAGTAATGCGCTGCCGGGTTGGTTGGTCTCTTCACAACCACTGGATAGCGATCAGGATGTCCTCAATGTGACTGTAACCGGCTTCCATGGCCGCTATGATGGTCGCGCCGTTATTCGTGGTGTGTGGATACTGAAACATCAGGGACAGTTGATTAAGCAGCCATTCGATCTCGAACTTAAACAGAGTGAAGACGGCTACGATGCTCTGATCCGAACCTTGGCGCAGGGCTGGCAGCAGGAAGCCAAGGTTATTGCTGCTCAGTTACAAAACGTTAAGTAATATTTTGTTCTAATTTAGTCTAATATCAGTCAAACCCTCTTTCGTTGCTAATGAAAAATTACTGCGAAAGAGGGTTTTTGTTTAATATCAATATATTACCTTCATTTACCCCAAATCAATCACTTAGCAAATTCAGCGGGCATAGCTCACAAATATGACATTGGCGTGAATTTTGCGCATTGCTTTTCTGTTTCCTAAGGTCTATCACTTAATTGTGACTGCACATAAAGTGGTCACTGTTTTCTTTCCACCAGACCGAAAGATGAGGGAAACGAGGCATGAAGAGACAGAAAAGAGATCGCCTGGAAAGGGCGTTGTCACGCGGGTATCAAGCAGGTATTTCAGGGCGTTCAAGGGAAATTTGTCCCTATCAAGCTTTAGACGCCAGATCGCATTGGTTAGGAGGTTGGCGACAAGCCATGGAGGACAGGGCTGTGACCGCTTAAGCGGCTCTCTGTCAGACTAAGGGATCACCTCCGCTTTATGCGCATATTGCGGAGGTTTTCATTTTTACTCTTCGTTCTTGTCGCCGCAGCGTTGTTGGCTGCGTTCGCTCATCCGAATCATTGACTGGCGTCAACTCATCGGAATTCACTCA
Source organism: Yersinia sp. 1252 StPb PI (assembly GCF_048593885.1). Taxonomy (NCBI): domain Bacteria; kingdom Pseudomonadati; phylum Pseudomonadota; class Gammaproteobacteria; order Enterobacterales; family Yersiniaceae; genus Yersinia; species Yersinia sp. 1252 StPb PI. The sequence continues at coordinate 2,326 of NZ_JAZGQE010000048.1, forward strand.
TTTGCCGCCTAGCTGCAACACCAATTACTTTGAGTAATACAGGTGGTACTTGTCGCCGCAGCGTTGTTGGCTGCGTTCGCTCATCCGAATCATTGACTGGTGTCAACTCATCGGAATTCACTCATTTGCCGCCTAGCTGCAACACCAATTACTTTGAGTAATACAGGTGGTACTTGTCGCCGCAACGTTGTTGGCTGCGTTCGCTCACCCGAATCATTGACTGGCGTCAACTCTTCGAGGTCTGACCAACTATTCAGCCCAGCGTTTTAGCAAGATACTCGCGTTAACCCCACCAAAACCGAAGCCATTTGACAGCGCATAGGTTATCTCATGGGGGAGAGCTTTACCTGCCACAATATTCAACCCCTTGGCCGCAGCATCCAGATTCTCCAAATTCAGAGTGGCAGGCACGATTTGATCACGCAGTGCCAGTACCGTGAAGATGGTTTCCAATCCGCCAGCCGCCCCCAGCAAATGCCCGGTGGCTGACTTGGTTGAGGTAATGGCTAAGGTATTACCTTCACCAAATAAGTGTTTAATCGCATTGATTTCGCCAAGATCCCCCACCGGAGTTGAGGTTGCATGCGCATTAAGATGCTGAACTTGTTCTGGCTTAATTTTGGCCTGACGCAAAGCGATCTTCATTGCGCGATATGCGCCATCACCATCTTCAGCTCCAGAGGTCATATGGTAGGCATCGGCACTGGTACCGTAGCCGACAATCTCAGCTAACGGTTGTGCACCACGGGCGAGAGCATGTTCTAATTCTTCAATAATCAGTAAACCGGCACCTTCCCCCATCACAAAACCATCGCGAGCACTGTCGAAGGGACGGGAGGCTTTCTCAGGTGTGCTATTAAAACCGGTTGATAGAGCACGAGCTGCAGCAAAACCAGCCAAACTGACCTTATCAATCGCGGCTTCAGCGCCACCACATAAGGCAACATCCGCTTCATCGTTGCGGATCATCCGCACCGCATCACCAATAGCTTGCACTCCCGCCGCACAAGCGGTGACGGGCGCGCCAATTGGCCCTTTAAAATGATGTTTAATAGAAACATGACCCGCAGCCAAATTCACCAAAAATGAAGGTATAGTGAAAGGGGAGAGGCGTTTTGGCCCGCGAGTGTCGGTGGTGCGTACGGCATGAGCAATCGCAGGGAAACCGCCAATACCAGAACCAATCACGGTAGCGGTACGCTCCTGTTTTTCTACATCGTCAGCATGCCAGTCGGCTTGGGTAATAGCTTCATCTGCCGCCGCCATCGCAAACGCAATGAAACGATCCATTTTCTTCTGATCTTTTGGCGCAACAGCTTTATCAGGATCAAAGCCTGCTTCTGAGTCTGCGTCAAGTGTAGGCACTTGCCCACCAATCTTAGCTGACAAATCACCGACAATCTCATCCGGCAGAATACGGATGCCGGATTGTCCTGCCAGCAAACGTTGCCAAACAGTTTCGCTACCACAGCCTAACGGGGAAACCACACCCATTCCTGTAATTACTACACGGCGCGTATTCATTGTTTTTCCTTTTGAGACTTAATTGAGTGAGACTGTTGCCTGGTATCTATTGACTGTTTGCCATGCATCAGTGCCAACCGTTTATTAATTATATCGCTCTTGACGGAGCCTGCCGCAAGAGTGACATCTTGTGCACAAATAGGTTGCCCGGTATTTCTGTCCAGTAAGATAGTTTCTACCGGATTACCCGTACGGCGATCTGCGAGTACCACCGCAGGACCAAGTGGTGCAAAATGCTGATTACCCCACTGGAATAGTGCCGCCATCACTGGGAAAAAATCATTGCCACGCTCAGTCAGTAAATACTCATAGCGGGCAGGACGCGGATTATAGAGCCGCTTTTCAAGGATCCCACTTTCCACCAGATACTTTAGGCGGCGGGTGAGGATAGTGGGTGATAGCTGCAAACTTTGCTGAAATTCATCAAACCGCGTTAACCCCTGAAAGGCATCGCGGATGATTAATATGCTCCACCATTCGCCGACGCGTTCAAGAGAGCGGGCAACCGGGCAAGGCATGTCTTCAAGGCGGGTTCTTTGCATTCCATTCCTCACATCATTATTGTGGCTTTGGCTGAGCGTGGGCTGAAAATTAACATTCAACAAGTGACTACATTTATTGTAGTTACTTAGGTTAAAAAAAATGCCTCGTGGCATCATTATTATGGTGCAGGGGAGTAACTGCCCCTGCACAGGGATAACAAATATTAGAAAGTATTGGTGTCTTTAAACAGACCGACTTTCAAGTCGGTGGCAGTGTAAATCACTTTGCCATCAACCAAAACTTCACCGTCCGCGACACCCATAATTAATTTACGCATAATGACGCGTTTAAAATTAATACGATATGTTACTTTCTTGGCTTCAGGCAGTACCTGACCGGTGAATTTAACTTCACCGACACCCAGCGCGCGACCTTTGCCTTCGCCACCTAGCCAGCCAAGATAGAACCCAACCAATTGCCACATAGCATCAAGGCCCAGGCAGCCTGGCATTACAGGATCACCGATAAAGTGGCAACCGAAGAACCATAGATCTGGATTGATATCCAGTTCCGCTTCCACATAACCTTTACCATAGGTACCGCCGTCTTCTGTCATCTTGACGACACGGTCCATCATTAACATATTGCCAGCTGGCAATGGTGGCCCGCCAGCGCCAAACAGTTCGCCACGGCCTGATGCTTCAAGGTCTTCTTTTGTATAGGATTCGCGTTTATCTACCATGTTCTCAGTAAGCCTTATTTTAGTGAAGTGCGCAGAATAGCGTACACCTGTACGCTGAGCAAGTCCGATCAGCCCTGGTTGAACCAGTTTAGCCAGCGTAATGGCCATGGCCAACGGTGTCTGTCCTGCGGATTAACCTGTGAGATTCGCTCTTGAATTATACCTAACAGGCTTGGTTGCTGCTCGTCGGCATACACCATGCCTGTCAATAACGGCAGTGCTTCAGCGGCGCTATCAACCGCCCAGAGATGGAACTGACCATTTTGTACCGCCTCAATCACTGCCTGATTCAGGCATAAATGACGGACATTGGTGGTCGGTAGAATCACCCCTTGAGTACCCGTCAACCCGCGACGCTGACAGGCTTCGAAGAAGCCTTCGATCTTTTCATTCACGCCGCCAATAGGCTGCACATTACCAAACTGATCAACAGAGCCTGTGACCGCAATTTGTTGGTTGATCGGCTGCTGCGAAAGGGCACTGATCAAGGCGCAAAGCTCGGCCAGTGATGCGCTATCACCATCGACCTCACCATAGGATTGCTCAAAAACAATCGAAGCCGAGAAGGGTAGCGGCTGATCAAGTTCCAATTCTGAGATCAAGAATGCTTGCATAATCATCATGCCTTTAGCATGTAGATTACCGCCCAGTTCCGCTTTACGTTCAACGTCAACAAACTCGCCATCACCCAAGTGAACCACACAACTGATACGTGCAGGTTCGCCAAAAGCATAAGGGTGACCTGGGTATTCCAGTACCGACAAACCATTAATCTGACCGACGACTAACCCTTCGGTATCAACCAAAATCTGCCCTAGTTCAATCTCATCTTGCATCCGCTCAGCAAGATAACTATTGCGCCAATCACGGGCATTCAAGGCAATGTCCAGCGCATTGGCTGTAATTGACTCTTCTTCAGCATACAGCGCTGCTTCTGCCAACTGGCCAGTTAGCCATACAGGGCACAGCGGCAGACTGCCCTGATCGCCGCTGTAGCGCACTGCCTGACGAAACAGAACTGGCCAGGCATCGGCAGATAAAGATGGCAACTGTTTTTTCTGCAATAACGCATTGATATAGCCACACCATAGGGTCATGCCATCGATATCGACCAGCGGCAGCTCGACCTCGAACTCGCCATAGATAGCCAATTCGCCTAACTCGGGTTCCATATCGTGGAAATCGCCAAGGCCCAGACGGTCGCCAACGAGAATCAGGCGCAGATCCAGTGGCATCGAGGGAATGTGTACTGGCAGAGGGCGGGTTTCATCAGGTGACAACCAATCGAAGCGCTGCTGGACAATCATCTGTTTCAGACGCAGCCACATCAGTGGTTGAGCTTGTAATGCCCGTACTGACAGGATCAATATGCCGCCATTAGCCTGATGAACCAAGCCGGGTTGCAGACTGATTTGATCTTTATGCCATCTAACACAACCAAACAGTTGTTCTGGTTCTACCCATTCCTGATAGAGACAGCGTGAATGTGCCGCAAAAGGCTCGTTACCACGTTGTGCCGGCTGCCAGGTCACTAGATTGCCATCAATCTGATAATCGCCACCAAACACGGCAGAGGCTTCAGGTTGCAGCTCTTTAACTGCCTGCGCGATCAATGCCAGATACTCAGTACTCTCCTGTGCTTTAATCAGCATAAAACGCGGTTGAGATTGTGGATGACAAAATAGCGTCATGCCATTCTCTAACCGGGGCTGAATCGCCGAGAAAGAAACCGGCTCCAACTGGGAGGCAGTAGTAAATAACGCTTCATAGGGCGTTGCGTTCGGCAGCATTGACTGCCATTCAAGTCGGTTATTGGTCAAAGTAATAGATGCAATCGTCAAAAAGGGAAAGGGCGATTATACAAGAATAAAGCAGGCTGCATATACGTAGAGTGGCAGTTGGTAGCAAGGAGTAAGACATCGGCAGTATTCCGTACAAAAAACAAACTAATCATAGGCTTTTTGTAGGGTGAAATTCTGCATAAAACTGTTATGCTTGACTTAAGTTACACGGTCACTAAAGAGCTCACGATGAAATATCAACAACTGGAAAATCTGGAAAGTGGTTGGAAATGGGCGTATTTGGTAAAAAAACACCGTGAAGGTGAAGCCATTACCCGCCACATTGAAAACAGTGCAGCGACAGACGCAGTAGAGCAATTGATGAAACTGGAAAGTGAACCAGTAAAGGTGCTGGAGTGGATTGACACTCATATGAACGTACAACTGGCGACGCGGATGAAGCAGACTATCCGCGCCAGACGTAAGCGCCATTTCAATGCTGAGCATCAGCATACGCGCAAAAAGTCGATCGATCTGGAATTTCTGGTTTGGCAGCGTTTGGCCGCTCTAGCCCGGCGCCGTGGCAATACTCTGTCAGATACAGTGGTGCAGTTAATTGAAGATGCTGAGCGTAAAGAGAAATATGCCAACCAGATGTCATCTTTGAAACAGGACTTACAGGATATTCTTGGTAAAGAGATTTAACCTGTCTTGGTATGAATTAGATAAAAGATGATATTGATATAGAGCCATTAAGAAAAGAGATGTGGCCTGGTTTGTTATCATTGATGACAAAAAAAAACCCCGCAATGCGGGGTTTTTTACGAAAGGAGTAAACTTAAGCCTGTGGCTGAGTTACAACTTCTTTGTAGCCTTTAACTTCGATCTCTACGCGACGATCTGGTGCCAGGCAATTGATCAGAGCAGCACGTGGTTTCACGTTGTCACAGGTGTTACCAGTAACTGGGTTTGCTTGACCTTCACCGCGAGCGGTGATTTTGTCAGCAGGGATACCTTTAGAAACCAGGTAATCACGCACGCTGTCAGCACGACGCTGAGACAGAACTAAGTTCGGTGCTGGTTGACCGATACGGTCAGCGAAGCCCAGAACAACTACAGAACCGTCTTTAGGATCGATAGAGCTCAGTTGTGCATACAGTTGGTCCAGAGCTTGCTGGCCTTCTGGTTTCAGAGTTGCTTTGTTGAAAGCGAACAGCACGTCAGATTTCAGTGTGAAACGCTTAGTGTCAACAACTGGAGCTGGAGCTGGTGCTGGAGCAACTACTGGCGCTACTGCATCTTCCTGACCGAAACGGTAAGAAACACCCAGGCTCAGCATACCATTGTCTGGACGAGCACCAACGGTAGCTTTATCACCGATGTTGCTAACCCATTGGTATTCCATACGGGTTGCCCAGTTTTTGGTCCATGCGTATTCTGCACCCAGCGCTACCAGTGGAGAAACACCGGTGTCATGGTTGCTAGCACGGCTATCAGTAGGAGCATCGTAAGCGCTAGAATCTACGCGCCAAACCAGACCACCCAGACGGGTGTACAGGTCCAAGTCCTGAGCAATTGGGTAGCTCAGTTTAGCAGCCAGCTGTACGCCTTGTGCTTTGAATGCGCCGTTATTTACGTCGCCTTTGTAAGGCATACGGCCAAGCCAGTCGTATCCCATTTCAAAGCCCAGGTATTGGTTTGCTTGGTAACCCAAGAACGCACCAGCACCCAGTTGGTCTTTATGGGTAGGACCGTCGTTGCCAACGTTGCCATAGATACCGCCAGTGCCAGTATCTTGATACTGGGACCAACCCAGTTTACCACCGGTGTACCAGGTGTTATCTTTCGGTGCGGCTTGCGCTACTGTAGCGAAACCAGCCAGTGCCACTGCTAATGCGATAGCTGTCTTTTTCATTTTACGCCTCGTTATCATCCAAATAGGCAATGAGCTTTAAAAAGCTAAGCCCTTGGTTAAAATTCTTCGCCAAGGTTTTAACGCTCCCGTTAATCACGCTGCCAGTATAATTTGGCGTTTTAGAGCAACCTTGGCGATGTAAAGTCTACAACGTGGCGAGAAAGTTACAAGTGTGATGTGATAAACCGCCTGAAAAAAAAGCGAAATAGTGCATTATCTTTAACGATTTAGCGGTAAAAACCCGCGTTTTCTAGACGTTATTTTCTGCTACAAGCCGCATTCCGACTCGCTTTATGCCGGTTTTACAGGAGTAAGCGCTAAATATTGTAATAATTCATGGGATAAATCCTAAATTTACTTAATGATACAAAGAAGAATGAATTTTTAACGTTGCGCACTGTCCTTGGTTCAGTTTTATGTCATTCAACGGACGCATAACAAACCCATAAGCATTCCCTAACTTTGCTGCCAAACGTAATCTGATTCGATCATTTTCTGACAACTCCGGTAGCCAACCAAGAACGACACTGTAATTTCCCGTCAATAATGCCTTCTCCATTGCATCAACAGTCGACAATGGATTGATTTGCCGTAACTGAACGACTTTATCTATTGGTAAGCCTGAATGCTGTAACCATAAACGACTTAATTTCTGTTGTGGGGCCAGCCATAAAAGCCAGCGAGACTGCTTACCAAGTTGTTGCAATAAAGGAAGCAATAACTGAGTTACCGCAGGCTGGTTTTCACTGTACACAAGTTCACTGATAAGGCCACTATCTGTTGGAGCATCAACTCTTTCCGGTGTTTCACGGCTAATAAGAGAATGATAATTAGCATTATAAGGTTTTAGTGATTGAGTACGCATTATGAACCTCGCCTGTAGTGTGCTGTATGCATATACAGTAGTCACTGTTTGTTCGAAGATCAACTAAATTTTTACAAGACGCTTCGCATAATTGTGATGTAAATCCGTGCAAATTCATTTTGTGTTTGGCTAGGTAATCCATATTGCGTATTTTTTAATTGGTTGTTCCTCTTACACTTATTGCAACTGAATAGGGACGTTGGATCGGATTTTTACTAAAGGAGTAGTTATGGAAAACGCATCAGAAAACAAAATCATGCAAGCACAGGATCGTTTCGATTTTTTAGGCAAGATCACAGTTCGTTCGCAATTTGGTGGCTATGGCCTATTGGCGAACGGCATTATGTTTGCGGTGGTTTCGGACGGCGAACTGTATTTACGCGCCAATAATAAGATAGAAACGCTATTCCGCAGTCGGGGGATGAGTAACTTTGTCTACGCTAAACGTGGGTTACCGGTATTGCTGCGTTATTATTGGGTAGACTCTGCATTATGGAGTGATGAGTGCACACTGAGTCATTTTGCTACACGCGCTTATCAAGGGGCTAAAGCTGAGTTTTTAAGCAAAAAAGGGCCAACAGTTCGTCTGAAAGATTTGCCGAATCTCAGTGCCAGCCTTGAACGACTATTGTGGAAAGCCGGCATCAAGAATGCGGCGGAGCTGCGGCGTGAAGGGGCCAAATGCTGTTATCTGAAGTTACGTGCATTAAGGCGCTCACTCGGGGTTAATGTATTATTGGCGCTTGCTGGGGCGATAAGTGGCCACCATTATGCTGTGCTGCCTTTATTGATGCGTAGTGAACTTATTGAATGGTTTGAGATACACATCCGTTCGCCCAAAATTACGCAGTTTGAAACAGCATAGCAGGGCCATCGGGAATGGCCCCAATCTTAATTAGCCTGGCTGATGTGCCTATTCAGTTCACTGAGTTCAGGTAACAGTTCAAGCAATAAACCTATTTGTTGTAAAACCAATTGGTCTTTGCTCTCCGGCTCAGGATTACAGTTCTGTAGCCGGGTAGATAAGCTGGCTAGCACCTGGGCCATTTTCGCGCAGTCAGGCTGCTCTTGCTCAAGTGTCCCCTCGACATAACAAATCGCGTCATTAAGCAGATTCAGGGTGGCGGTGTTGCTCAGTTTCTCTCGATGAGCACCCAGCGCGGATATATAGCTCAGCATCGTGTGGTTCAGACAGAGCAATCGGAATGCTGCCTCCTGGGTTTCTTTGTCATTTTTGGGTTCGGCAGACATATTTGAGATCACTGAGGCTAATTCCGCGTCGCAATTATGTGCATCACGGCGGGCTATACGGTAGGGCAGGCTATTATCTTTGCCTTGATAGTATTGCACCAGAATTGCATCCAAATAGCGGCAGTTGGCATTCAGCGTTTTATGAACCACCGCTGGGAGGTGGCGGAACTTCCAATCCGGCCAGATAAAACTCACCGCTACCCAGGCGATGGCACAGCCTAGCAGGGTATCAAATACCCGAGGTGCGGCAACCTCAAATCCTTCCCCTAATAGGTTAAAACAGAGCAAAACCAGCAGGGTAATAAACATCGTTGCATGAGCATACTGAACATTACGGAAAGCAAAAAATAGCACCCCGGTAATGACAATAAGGATGAGTTGCCCCTCAATGGAAGGCACAAAATACAGGATAGGCAAACCAATAAGAATACCCGCCAGTGTGCCAATTATGCGCAATGCAAGGCGGCGGCGCGTCGCATTATAGTTAGGTTGGCAGACAAAAAGACTGGTCAGTAGGATCCAATAGCCGTGGCGCATGCCTGTTAGTTGAATAAACGCATAACCGAGACATAACACCACTGACATGCGAACTGCGTGGCGAAATAGTGCAGATTGTGGGGTGAGATGGCGGCTGATACGCAGCTTGATATCACTCCATCCGGTAATGTGGTCGTCAGACAAACGGCTCTCGGGCTGAGGGCCTTCGGCTAATACTTGTTCGGATTCAATCCCCGCCAATTGGGCATCAATAGCCCGTAAATTTCTCAGTAAGTGGGAAAGGGCTTTAACTTGTGGGATATTCTCGTTTTGCGCGAGTTCTCTGGCCAGTGCCGCATCTAAAAACGTAAAGGCTCGCTCGAAGCGAGGATCATGTTGATACTTTTGTCTCATCAGAATGGATTGCGAAAGTTGCAGGCAGGCTCTGGCTTGCATACTCAGTAAGCGCTGAAAGCGGAATAGCACGTCGCTGTAACGGAATTTCTCTCGTAGAACCTGATATTGGACATGTGACGAGCTGGCGCGTTCATGAATATCTTGCGCGACAAAATAGTAGTGAAGTGTCCGTCTGGTTCCACGCTGGCCCCGATCACCTTTCAAGCGAGTCACCAGTGAGGCTTTGGCCTGATTTAAGGTTGATACCAGTGTGCCGTTGGCCATCGCCACATCAATAAGAGGCTGGTCGACATCAGATTCGATGTCAGGATCGAAGAGATTAGCTTTTGCTTCCAAATAGTGAGCAAGCTGCTGGTAGCAACGAGCTAGATTATCCTGCAAGGGGCGGATAGGGAAAATAAGGTGTCCGCACAAGGTCAGTACGTTATACCAAACAGCTCCGAGCAGCAGCAGTAGCGGCTGTTGGTACCAGATATGGTACATCGAGGTACCCAACATGGTGTAGATAGCAATTAGCAATGCGCCAAAGGCAATTGTTGCATAGCGTTGTCCCAAAGCCCCCAACAGAATAAAACCACAGGTTGAAAAGGTCAGACCGAGGGCAAAAAACCAGGGATAAGGAAATAACAACTCTATCGATGCGGAGGCGACAAAAAAACAGATCAGCGTAATGAATAAATTGCGTAACCGCCCTGTCAGGCGGTCATCAAGATCAGTAAGTGCTGCCGCGACGACACCGAGTGTTAACGGAATTGTCAGTTTGGGCTGACCAATCCACCACGGAACCGCCGTTACTCCCGCCAACGCGATAAAAATACGGGCATGATAAAGCAGGCTACTATTGTAGACATAACGGCGTAAACCAGTGACGAAAGTGAGCACAAAAAACCTCTAAAACTGAAAATTCAGCGTTGCTGATATTGGCGTTGAGCGTTAGCCATTCTCGCTTGCTGTGCCATTTCGACTGAAACGACACGGCGGCCCACGGGCCACAAAGCAATAGCAGCAATTTTAAAATTGGCAATACCGACCGGGATCCCAATGATGGTTATGCATTGCACAATCCCTGTGGCGATATGGGATAAACACAGCCACCAACCAAATAAAATGAACCAGACAATATTCAGTAACGAGCCGCCGGCAGTTATCAGAGCATTACTTTTTTCTGGGTATAATTCATTGACATGGATCGCCTCATTGCCATAAGGAAGAAATGATAATTTGGTAATTTCCCAGCAAGAGCGCGTTAATGGTAAGGTAAAAATCAGAACGACACTGACGACTGTGGCGAATAGCCAGCCCAGTGTGGTGAAGAAACCACCTAAAACAAAATTAAGAATATTCAGTACAGTACGCATAGTGATTTATCTGCCTAGCTGAATAAAAAAACCGCAACGCGGATGAGTGATAACAAACGCTAACCATTCTATATGAATAGGGCGGGTTAGTTTCCGTTGTCAACTATCGGATACCTGTTGTTTAAACTCAATTATTTTATTTACACTCCATTGTGTTATTTCAATTCACTTAATACGAGTAATGGCGCGCAGATATGGAACTTAAAGCGACATCTTTTGGCAAGCATTTGGCTCAGCACCCTTACAATCGGGTGCGCTTGCTCAATGCTGGCATCGAAGTATGCGGTGATAAACATCAGTACCTGATTCCTTTTAACCAGTTGGTTAACATTGAATGTAAGCGCGGTATTGTCTGGGGCGAACTGGAATTTGAATTGCCAGACCAACAAGTTGTCCGTTTACATGGCACCGAATGGCAGGAAACTCAACGTTTCTATCAACATTTACTGGGCATCTGGCAGCAATGGAGTGAAGAGATGAGCTTGGTTTGTGTTGAGGTTTTACATAAACAAGTGGAATCAATCAAGCGGATTGAGCAACAGGATAAATGGTTTAAACGCAGTGAGTTAGGACAGGTGCAGCACTCTATTCGCGAGGCTTTCGCCTCATTGCCGATACCGGTGCCGCGGTTGAACGAATTTGAGACCTGTCGTGCAGATTATGAAATCTGTTTGCGCTGGTTGCAGCAAGGTAGTCGCAGTGTAGAACGCCGGAATCAGCAATGGACCAACCGAATGTTGGAAGAGCATCAAGATTTCTTCCAAAGTGTAGAAACCTCCCCCCTGAATGAATCGCAAAGCCGGGCGGTGGTTAATGGCGAAGACTCGGTATTAGTTCTGGCAGGTGCCGGCAGTGGTAAAACATCAGTGCTGGTAGCCCGTGCCGGTTGGTTGTTACGCCGTAATGAAGCATTGCCGGAGCAGATTTTACTGCTCGCATTTGGCCGTCAGGCGGCTGACGAGATGAATCATCGCATTAAGCAACGGTTAGCTGTGGATGATATTCAGGCTAAAACCTTCCATGCACTGGCATTGCAGATTATCCAGCAAGGCAGCCGTAAAACACCACTAATCAGTAAATTAGAATCAGACAGCCAGGCCAGAAGGTCGTTACTGATTAAGAATTGGCAACAGCAGTGTAGTGAGAAAAAAGCGCAGGCAAAAGGGTGGCGTGAATGGCTAACTGATGAGCTTGAGTGGGAGGTTGATGAGGGTGAGTTTTGGCAAGATAAACGTTTAGCAGCCAGATTGGCGGGGCGGCTGGAGCGTTGGGTAGGGCTGATGCGAATGCACGGTGGTAGTCAAGCCGAAATGATTGAGCAGGCTGATGAAGAAGTGCGTGATCTCTTCCAGAAACGTATACGGTTAATGGCACCGTTATTGAAAGCGTGGAAAACGGCGTTGAAAGAAGAAGGTGCGGTTGATTTCTCCGGCTTGATTCATCAGGCAGTTAACTTACTGGAGAAAGGGCGTTTTGTTAGTCCGTGGAAGCATATTTTGGTGGATGAGTTTCAGGATATCTCACCGCAACGCGCTATGTTGCTGGCAGCACTGCGCAAACAAAATAAGCAAACCTGCTTATTTGCGGTGGGTGATGATTGGCAGGCGATTTATCGGTTTAGTGGCGCGCAGCTCTCGCTCACTACGGCTTTTAGCCAGTACTTCGGTGAAGGGGCTGAATGTGCATTGGATACCACTTACCGCTTTAATGATAGGATCGGAGAAATTGCGAACCGGTTTATTCAGCAAAACCCACATCAATTGAAAAAGCCACTTAACAGCTTGAGTAAAGGTAACAAAAAGTCAGTCATCATTTTGCCGGACCAACAGCTTGACACCTTACTGGATAAATTAAGCGGTTTTGTTAAGGATGATGAGCGTATTTTGATTTTGGCCCGCTATCACCATTTACGGCCTGAGATTTTGCAAAAAGCGGCAACTCGCTGGCCAAAACTGACGATTGATTTTATGACTATTCATGCCAGCAAAGGGCAGCAAGCCGACTATGTGATTATTGCAGGGCTACATGAAGGTAATGATGGTTTTCCGGCAGTAGCGCGGGAATCAATTGTGGAAGATGTGCTGTTACCGGCACCGGAAGATTTCCCAGATGCAGAGGAGCGGCGTTTATTATATGTCGCAATGACTCGTGCGAAGCACCAAGTCTGGTTACTGCAAGATACAGCAAAACCCTCTATTTTTGTTAAGCAACTTAGCGAGTTAGGTGTTCCAGTTCAGCGTAAACCTTAACGGAGCTATCGCATACATTCCGCCCGGTGGTTGTGGCACCGGGCATAATGCTTATTGCAGTCGCTGTTTTAAGTAATGATCATAATCAGGGATTGCGATGGTAACTTCGCTGCTAAACAAGTTAGAACCAATTAAGAAGTCTGCGGTCGAGCGGTTGGTGGCGACAGGTATATTCCAGACTGTTGCCAGACGTAGTAGGGCTTTCACATCGGGATCATGCGGCACAGCATTCAACGGGTCCCAGAAGAAAATCAAAATATCGATTTTTTTCTCCGATATCAGCGCACCCACTTCTTGATCTCCCCCCATCGGACCACTTAGTAAACAGTTAACGTCAATGCCGGTGGCTTTTTGTACCAGGTTTCCGGTGGTACCTGTGGCATAAAGTTCGTGCTGGGACAGCAGTTGTTTGTTTTCCATAACCCATTCGAGCAGCGATTTTTTGCAGTGATCGTGGGAAACAAGGGCAATATGCTTGCGTACCGCAATAGTGCGGGTAGTCAGTTCCATCAAGATATCCTTCAATAAATGCTAGCGGTTTGCTAACAGATTACTGAAACGGAGATTTTGTGCATAGCGGTAACGCAAAGAAATGCGAGGAAACAAGCATAACCTGATGTTTAAGAACCGCCTTATCGTAAACGGATCATTTGCCCGGTTGCTTTTTAGCCCAGAGTAGGAAGCGTTGTTGAGTTTCGGCGTTGGCTTGCAGGAACCAATATTGCAGCATCTGTTCGGCAACATTTTCCCCTTGCAGGCTGGTGGTATTCTGCGCGGTATTTGTCCCTGCCACGGCAATAGTGGTCCCCGGCACCGCACTCACAGTTGAAGGTGGAATGGTGGCAAAAGAGGGAACTGAAGCACTAAATTGGCCAACATTATAACTGGCCATTGCAGTTTCAAGTGTGCTGGCAGTGTTGAGATTGTCCTGATGTAATACATCGTGACGCACAGATAATGGGCGGCCATTATCCCCAATAAGCTGATATACCGGGTTTTTAGAAAACTTATGCCCATCTCGTTCGGTATCAATGGCCGGTAATTTTATGGCGACTGAACGAACATTGCGGGTATTAAACACCACCACTAATGGCGGAGAGGCATACAACACTTTCGGATCGGCTGGCAGTGGTTTAGCCACTTTGAACAGAATTTGATGCTGACCGCTGTTTAATTCCAAGCTATCGGCTCCTTTTAGCAAGGATCCTGACATATTTTTCCCATCGACCACCAACAGGTCAATTTCCGGCGCGAGTTTTAAGGTCGTGGCGATAGCTGAAGCACTACAGCAAACGGCCAAAATCCCTACGACCACCAGACCAAATTTCATGTGCTGCTCCTGAGGGTGATATCCGCGTACATTGTCAGACAGGCTAGATTATGTGTCAAAGTCTTTCCGTTCGCCCACATTTATTTACTTTTTGAAATGTTCAGTATAAATATGACGTTTTTATCCTGATGAATTATAAGGATAAAGCCGGCACTCTAACAGTAATTACTGCGACATCTCTTAAACCAAATCAATCTGACCGCATTTATGATCCATTTTCCCCATGATGTACACTTAGAGGATCGCCTAATATTGGTAGTATCCCTCCGGGTGCACATGGATTGGGATATTCTTTTAGCGCATCAGAGGAACTGAAAAATGCACGATAAAGACATTGCTGACATTCTCCAACAGGTAAAAACAATTGCATTAGTCGGGGCGAGTGATAACCCATCGCGGCCAAGTTATGGTGTTATGGCTTATCTGCTACAGCAGGGGTATCAAGTCACGCCTGTTAGCCCTAAATTGGCGGGGAAATCATTATTGGGCCAGCAGGCATATGCAGAACTGGCGGATATTCCTCATGCTATCGATATGGTGGATGTTTTCCGTAATGCCGAGGCTGCATACGGCGTTGCGCAAGATGCTATTGCTATCGGCGCCAAGGTTCTGTGGTTACAAATTGGTGTTATTAATGAGTTGGCGGCTACCTTGGCGGCAGATGCGGGAATAAAGGTGGTGATGGATCGTTGTCCGAAGATTGAAATACCGCGCCTGGGATTAGAAAAACAGTGATACGCGGCGTTGCTAATTTTGGCGATAAAAAACCCGGTACTAAGCGCCGGGTTTTATCGATAAATCTCAAGATTTAGTTGCGTAGACGCGGAGCCTGTAGCTGATGGCGGATGGACGCCGCCAGTTCATCCAATGAAGGTTGCTCTGGGTGAGCATCCATATCTTCATAGGTTAGTTGCGCTTCAGCTAGATAGGTATGTATCGGTTGCCCCTCATCATCCTCAATAACCACGTGATACCAAGGTGACGAACGCAGCATAGCGTTGTTTGCAACCTCATCAGGTTCCGGTGGCTCGAGAGAATATTCAGGATCGATATCAATCACTACACCCAAATAGCCGTGTAGGCTGTGGCGGACCTGCTGCCCAATACCAAATTTGCTGGCAATCATGATAACCTCCTGAGAAACATTACTCTGTCTTCTATATGAGGGCAGTGTAGGGCATTTCAAGTCATACTATCCGGCACGCGAACCCTTTCAGGTACAGACCTTCTGGATATGTCGCGATAACCGGGTGATCCGCTGCCTGACGGAACTGTTCTATAAATTGTATATCATGCCCTGCATCTAACGCAGCATCGGCCAAAATTTTCTGGAATAAATCTGTTGGCATCAAACCAGAGCAGGAGAAACTTAACAAGATCCCGCCTGGGCGCAATAATTGTATCGCTAACATATTAATATCTTTGTAGCCACGACACGCACTTGCCAACTGACTTTTGTTCTCCACAAACTTCGGTGGGTCCATAATGATCATGTCAAACTTTTCCCCTTGCGTGCGGTAGTTACGCAGCAATTGGAACACATCATCCCGCATGAATTCGGTTTTGCTCAAATCCAACTGGTTGAGTTCAATGTTTTGTTTGGCTATATCCAGTACAGCTTGTGAGGTATCAACGCTGATAACTTGCTTACAATTTCCCATCAGCGCTGCGACAGCAAAGGCACCGGTATAAGAGAAACAGTTCAGAACACGGCGACCATCGGCGTAGTTACGCGCCGCCAGGCGGCTATCGCGCTGATCTAAATAAAATCCTGTTTTATGGCCGTGCTGAATATCAACCAACAGTTGCATGCCGTTTTCGGTTATTGGCAGCAGGTCAGGCGGCATTTCACCGCTGATTGTCCCTTGCGTCAGAGGTAAGCCTTCTTTTTTACGCACGGAAACATCGGAGCGGTCATAAATAGAGCATTCTGGGTAACAATGTTGTAAGGCACTAACCAGTGTTTCCCGCTGATATTCAGCGCCGGCCGACAGTAACTGCAATACCAGAAAGTTCTGGAAGCGGTCTATGGTGATACCCGGCAGGCCATCAGACTCACCGGCGATCAGGCGATAGCCGTTCAAACCATCACGCTTTGCCAGCCAATCACGCCAGCTCTGCGCTTGCTGTAGACGGCGGATGAAGAACTCGCGGTCAATAACTTCATCTTGTTGGAACGTCCAGACTCGTGCCAAAATTTGTGATTCAGGAGAGTAGGCGGCACGGGCCAGCCATTTACCCTGGCTATCAAGGATATCGAGGGTTTCACCGGGCAGGGCACTCCCCTCAAGGCGTTGAACGGCCCCAGAGAAGATCCACGGATGGCGACGAAGTAAGGACTTTTCACGTCCTTTGGCAAGAATCAGGCTTACGGTCATAATTAGGTTGCTGCCAGCTAGGTAAAAAAGAGCGGTATTGTCGGAGTATGAGCCGGAAAATGCAAATTATCACGTAGATGAGGAGTCTATATGCCAAAAGTATGCACTGCCGCCTATGTTTACGGCGTTGTTCAGGGCGTGGGTTTCCGCTATAGCACGCAACGTCAGGCACAAGCGCTGGGTGTAACGGGTTACGCTAAAAATTGTGATGATGGCAGTGTGGAAGTGGTGGCTTACGGCGAGCAAAATGCGGTTGAACACCTGCTTGAGTGGATTAAGCAGGGGGGGCCACGCGGTGCGCGGGTGGATCGCCTGCTGACAGAACCTTATCCGAGCACCGCGTTTGAAAAATTTAAAATCCGCTATTAACTCACGAGCGGTGCCAGAGCACAGCTATCCATCATTAAATACTGCTATCTGCCGTTAAATACATTTAACGGGTTTGGGTAATCCTGCAATTTTGGTTGCTTGCTTTGCTGGCCCTTTGGGGAATAAACGATACAGATATCGGCTATTACCTTTCTCTTCACCATACTTTTGTGCCATGGCCTTTACCAGCATGCGGATTGCAGGTGATGTATTGAATTCTTGATAAAATGCACGCACAAAGCGCACCACTTCCCAATGCGGTTCAGTGAGTATAATCTCTTCCTGTTCAGCCAGTATAGGCGCTAAAGCCTCGCTCCAGTCCGCGCTATTTTTCAGATAACCCTGTGCATCGGTATCAATAACCCGGCCTTCAAACTCCAACATACAACCTCGGTAATTCAATCAATGAAACGGCCGCTAATTTAGCAAATATTTGCCACTACCCCAAAGCAGTCTCTGCTGTTATTTGGTGAGGTGCCATCTGTGCGAGAGTAAATAAACCGGCTGCTGTACGCCTAATGGCCAGTTAGCATAAGGGATGACGATAAATTCAGCACTCGACAATCAGCTAGCGGATTTTTTGGTCAATTAAGCACAAACAGGCTTTACAAGCGGCAGAGCTCTGTTTATAGTTCGGCTCGTTGCGGAGGGGTGGCCGAGTGGCTGAAGGCAACGGTCTTGAAAACCGTCGACGGGTAACCGTTCGAGAGTTCGAATCTCTCCTCCTCCGCCATCATTTCTCTTTATCCTCTTGTTTTTTCCCCAGTTACTTATCCCAAACAAAGGGTATTTTGCCCCACAGACCCTATCGATAATGCTTTCTCCGGCAGCGTTGCTCCACCGTGGAAACGAACTAACACGCCTTTTTCTCCCATTGCATTTGTTTTATTTGTGATCGATAGCAAATAAAATGTCAATTCGAAATAAATCGAAAGTTATGGTGCAAGTGATACTCGCTTGCCTGATGGTGTTGTGGTTGCTGGCTACCTATATCTTGGCGGTTGAAGTGAGTTGTGAAACTGATAGCCCTTATATTTACGTAGCGAGGAGGTCTAATGGTCTTGGTATACCTATAAAGAGGTATATGATTGACTTTTATGTAAAAATTGATCGATGAGATGCTTTTTTTTTGAGCTGGTTCATAAAAGCGAATACCCACACAAAAATTGTTTGATCTAAAACAAGCATTCTTACTACTACAAATCATTTGCTGCAAATCCTCCTTACTATCTGCCTAACCCACAGGTTGATATCAGTCATGCTTCGCCTCCTGGCTCGCTATTTCTCACCTGATTGCGGGTTTAAAAATAAAAAAACCATCTGGTGCGGGCACTGATAGCGTCCGGTATGGAAAAACACACTGGAGTAAATATTGTGAGCAAATTTATAAGACAGGTGTTGGTAGGGATAATGGTTCTTTTGGCAATAGGCGCGGTATTTTCTTTGTCGGCGGCACCTACGCCGCCGATTGAGGCCCGCAACGATAAATTCGCCGAACAGCATGTTGACCAATTTACCTCATGGTTGAAAACCAAAGAGAGTGGGCCACGAGAAGATGCGCTGGCGGATGACCCCAATTTGGTGATCCTTTGGGCCGGATATCCGTTTGCTAAAGATTATAACAAACCTCGTGGGCACTATTATGCTGTCACTGATGTGCGGGAAACCTTACGTACCGCAGCACCGAAAACCGCAGAGGATGGCCCCTTGCCGATGGCCTGCTGGAGCTGTAAAAGCCCGGATGTTGCCCGCTTGATCAATGAACAAGGTGAAGAGGGGTATTTCAAAGGGACTTGGGCCAGAGGTGGCCCGGAAGTCGTCAATCAGTTGGGGTGTGCCGATTGCCATAATACCGCTTCTGCTGATTTTGCTGCCGGGAAGCCAGCTTTAGTCCTCTCCCGGCCCTATGCTGAGCGTGCTTTGCAATCTATCAATAAACCTTTCGAACATGCCAGCCGCCTGGATCAACAATCCATGGTGTGCAGCCAGTGCCATGTTGAGTACCACTTCGCCGGTAAAGATAAAGCGGTGAAATTCCCATGGGATCAAGGCACGGATGTGGTGTCAATGGAGAAGTATTACGATGAAATCGCTTTCTCTGATTGGGTTCATCCGCTGTCAAAAACCCCGATGTTGAAAGCCCAGCATCCTGAGTATGAAACCTGGCGTGCGGGGATCCACGGTAAAAATAATGTCAGTTGTATCGATTGCCATATGCCGAAAATCCAAAATGCGGCAGGTAAGGTGTATACCGACCACCAGATCCGCAACCCGTTTGATAGCTTTGAAACTACCTGTGTTAACTGCCATACCCAGGATAAAAAAACCTTGCAAGATATTGTTGCTGAACGCAAAGCCAGCATTCAGGAGTTAAAACTGAATGTTGAGAAACAACTGGTTCACGCACATTACGAGGCAAAAGCTGCTTGGGATGCCGGGGCAACCGAACAAGAAATGAAACCTATTCTGCAAGATATCCGCCATGCCCAATGGCGCTGGGATTATGCCATTGCTTCCCACGGTATTCATATGCATGCACCGGATGTTGGTCTGCGTGTATTGGGGGGCGCGTTGAATAAAGCTGCCGATGCCCGTACCAAACTTGCACGTCTGCTGGCGACAAAAGGGATTAGCCACGAAATTCCGCTGCCGGATATTTCGACCAAACTCAATGCCCAGAAAGCGCTGGGAATGGATATGGATAAGCTGAACCGCGAGAAGCAGGAGTTTCTGCAACAAGTGGTACCAGCCTGGGATGATCAAGCCAGAAAAGCGGGCCGGTTGAGCCAGTAAGAGGCGTTCCGGTGTGACAATACGCTCACCGGATCTATTCCAGAGACAAACGGCCCCAGGTTGGGGCCATAGCAAAGGTGGAATAATTATGCGCGTTTTACGTTCATTCGGTTCAGCCGCGCTGCTGGTAGTGTTGATTCTGTGCACGCTGCCCACTCTCGCCACAACACCGAACACGACGGCGAAAATGCCCGCGTCGCGCCATATTGTTGAGCCGCAGCGCAACCCGGATGCTGCTTGCATCCAATGTCATAAAGAACAAAAAGATGAGTTGCATGGCAAACATGCTGGCGCGGTAAATCCGAATACACAGTTGGCCTTAACCTGTACCAACTGCCATGGGCAGGCATCGGTGCTGCACCGTAATGGTATTAAAGATGTGATGCGTTTTAACCGCGATATGTTTAATGCCGATAAAGCGATGTACAGCGTCTCACAACAAAACAGTGTCTGCATGAGCTGCCATCTGCCGGAGAAATTACGCGAGGCGTTCTGGCCCCATGATGTGCACATGTTGAAGCTTTCTTGTGTCAGTTGTCATCAGTTGCATCCTAAAACCGACCCGATGCATGGCCTTGACGATAAAGGGCGGGTCAAACTCTGTGTTGACTGTCATCGCCGTCAGCAGGAGCTGATATCGAAGGAAACGCCATGAATACGAACCGTCGTCACTTTATCGCCAGTATGGGGGCGCTGATTTTCCTGACTGGTTCTGCTGGACGTTCACTGGCACTCAGCGGCACTGTTGATGGCATTCGTTACGGGATGCTACATGATGAAACCCGTTGTATTGGCTGCACGGCCTGTATGGATGCTTGCCGTGAGGTTAATCATGTACCCGCTGGGGTCTCACGGTTAAACATCATCCGTAGCCAACCGATCGGTGAGTTTCCTGCCGTAAAATATCAGTTCTATCGTCACTCCTGCCAGCATTGCGATAAGGCACCCTGTGTCGATGTTTGCCCAACCGGAGCCTCATATCGCGATAGCGGGACTGGGATTGTTGATGTCGATCCCGACCTCTGCGTAGGGTGCCAGTACTGTATCGCCGCCTGTCCGTACCGGGTGCGCTTTATCCATCCGGTGACGAAAACTGCCGATAAATGCGATTTTTGTCGGAAAACTAATCTAAAGCAGGGTAAACAGCCCGCCTGTGTCTTGTCGTGCCCAACCAAGGCACTCATCTTTGGCAATTTGGACGACCCTAACAGTGAACTGGTGAAATTATTGCATCAGCGCACTGTGTATCGCGCCAAGTTACATCTTGGGACACAACCGAAATTGTATCGTGTTCCCTTTCAGTATGGGGAGATAACCGGATGAATCCTGAACTGAATACCCCGTTTCACTTTGCCTCGTTAGTGTGGGATTGGCCGATAGCCATCTATCTGTTTTTGATAGGAGTATCGGCGGGCATGGTGGTAGTTAGCCTATTGGTTAAGCAACGGGTTCTGGGCGGTGAGGCGGCGCGCAGTGGGTTAGTTAAATCGACCGCTATGATTGCGCCCTTAGCGGTGATTATGGGGTTGTTTATTTTGATACTGCACCTTACCCGGCCGTGGACTTTCTGGAAGCTGATGTTTTTCTACAGTACCAGCTCGGTTATGTCATTGGGTGTCATGCTGTTTCAGATTTATATGGTGGTGCTGTTGGTCTGGCTGGCGGTGATATTTCGCCATGGGCTGACGGCATTATTACAGCCTTACCGCAAATTGAATTGGGTTGGCACGGTGCTGCATAAACTGGCACCGATTGAACGCAAGTTGGAACCATTGATGATGTTTCTGGCTGTAGCGTTGGGGGCATATACCGGCTTCCTGTTATCGGCCCTGAAGAGTTACCCCTTGTTGAATAATCCGGTATTGCCGGTGTTATTTCTGTTCTCCGGTGTTTCTTCGGGTATTGCTGCCATGGTGTTGTGCGCGGTGACCTTTTTTAAAGAACCCATAGATAGCCCGGCACTGGCATTTGTTCATCGGTTGGAAAAACCGGTGGTGTGGTTGGAGCTATTTCTGCTGCTGGCATTCTTCACCGGGCTGTGGTTCGGCGGTGGTCAGAAAGAAGTCGCGGTCGCTGTCGCGTTGGGCGGTGGTTTTTGGGCCGCGATGTTTTGGTTCTGGGTTATCGGTTGCGGCATGGTGCTGCCATTAGTTTTAAACCGTTTTTGTAGCCATGGAATGCGCCATCGGGTCTCATTTCTAGTGACGGTATCCGGCTTGAGTCTGTTTGGCGTATTGGTTTTACGTTTCTTTATTCTTTATGCCGGTCAGATGACGGTTGTGTGAGGAGGCGAACCGGTGATGGGTGAAAATGTATGGTAGGTGAGTTGGGGCTGTTGTCACTGTTGGTGGCTGCGTCATTGGCGCTGCTGCTCACTGTTGTGCCTGTTATTGCTCTCCATCGGCGGCGATTGGCTTTGTTGTATTGGTTACCGTCGTTCAGTTACGCCGTGACCTTATTCATTACACTGGCACTGTTGTTACTGGGTTGGTGCTTTGTTAGCGATGATTTTTCTCTGCTTTATGTGGCACAACACGGCAATAGCCAGCTTCCTCTATTTTATAAGGTTGCGGCAATCTGGGGCGGGCATGAAGGCTCCTTGTTGTTTATGCTGTTTGCTCTGAGCCTGTGGAGCACCGCGTTGACGCTTTTTCGCCGTCATTTTCCGCTGCGTTTTTTTGCTCGCGCGTTGGCAGTGATGGGGGGGCTACTGCTTATCCTGAGTATTTTTATCCTCTTTTTCTCCAATCCTTTTGAGCGATTGTTCCCGACGTTGGCGCAGGGGCGTGATTTAAATCCAATGTTACAGGATCTGGCGCTGATATTTCATCCACCCTTGCTGTATCTGGGGTATAGCGGTTTTGCCGTTAGTTTTGCTTTCGCCGTTTCGGCGTTGCTTGCAGGCCGCAATGGCAATAATAGTGTGCACTACTGCCGTCCCTGGGTATTGGCTGCCTGGAGTTTTCTCACGTTTGGCATTTTGTTGGGGGCATGGTGGGCATACAGCGAGTTGGGGTGGGGCGGCTGGTGGTTCTGGGACCCGGTTGAAAATGCGTCATTACTGCCATGGCTCACCGCAACTGCACTGTTACATGTTCTGGCTGTTATTGAGAAACGGGGCTTATATCATCATTGGGGCATTTTGCTGTCGCTGGTGACATTTCAACTCTGCTTGTTAGGCACTTTTATCGTGCGCTCTGGGGTGTTGACCTCAGTTCACGCTTTTGCTGTTGATACGGCGCGCGGTGAGGCTTTACTGGCGCTGTTTGGCATAGTGACGTTGAGTTCATTGACGCTATTTGCCCTGCGGGTGCGGGGCAACAATCGCCCTGCTGCTTTCAACCTCTTCTCACTGGAGTCATTACTGCTGGCGGCAATGGTGCTGCTCAGCATTGCTGCGGTAACCGTATTGATTGGCACATTGTATCCATTAATTTTCAGTGTGCTGGGGTTAGGATCACTGTCTGTTGGTGCGCCCTATTTTAATCAAACCCTGACACCTTTTGTGCTGTTATTGCTATTGCTGATGGGCATAACGCCGTTTGCCGATTGGCGGCAAAGCCACAAAATCAATGGCTGGCGTCTTGTCGTACCTGCTGTATTAGCTATCTGCGGTGGGTTGCTCAGTTTAGGTCTATTCGAGTCACCGTGGCAGGTGGGGATGCTGATAGGTGTCACTCTGGCCCTCTGGACGTTGTTCGCGCCATTATTTGTGCCAAAGATACGTGGCAATTTATGGTTGATACACGGTGGCGTTGCGGTCAGCCTGCTGGGAATGCTGTTTGCTTCATATTACACCGTCGAGCAGGGGCGACGTATGGCGCCAGGCAGTCAGGTCACACTGGCCGGTTATCAGTTTACCTATCGTCAAACTGAATTGGTGGTCGGCCCAAACTATACCAGTGAGCAGGCGCATATTGTGGTCAGCCAGAATGGGCAAGCGTTAACCACATTGTTACCGGAGCGGCGGCACTATACGGCGCGGGGAATGTTGATGATAGAGCCGGCGATAGCCAGTAGCCCCCTGGCGGACTTTTATGTGGTTCTGGGGGATAGTTTGGGCGCGGGGGAGTATAGCGTACGTTTGTCCCATAAACCGATGGTCAGTTGGATTTGGGGGGGCGCACTGATGATGGTAGTTGGTGGTTTATTGGCGCTATGGCGCAGAATCCACCCTGTTAGCGACCTCGCGGGGGATAAATGAAACAACGTTGGCCTTGGTTGATTGTCCCTCTGGTTGCCTTACTGCTGGGCTGCTTGCTTTATAGCGGCTTAACGCGGGATCCGCATCGTATCGAGTTGGCCGAGCAAGACCTGCCGTTTCCCGCGTTTTCTTTATCTGAATTGCAACAGCCCGGGCAGAACATAACGCGAGAGCAACTGTTGGGTAAGGTGACGGTGATTAATGTATGGGCCAGTTGGTGTGCCAGTTGTAAGCAAGAGCTCGCCCTACTGGGGCAGATAGCCGGGACGTTGCATGGTGTGCAGTTCTATGGTCTGAATTACCGCGATGACCGTCAGGCGGCGTTAAATACTCTGCGGCGCTACAGCAATCCTTATCAGAAGAACCTTTATGACCCGCATGGCACATTAGCACTGGCGATGGGGGTATATGGTACACCTGAGACCTGGCTAATTGATGCAAATGGCATTATTCGCCAGCGCTATGCTGGTGAAATGACGACAGAGATATGGCAACAACAGTTTATGCCGCTACTGGCGCAATGGACGCGGGTGGGAACCCCATGAAAGTTTTATTCCTGATGTTATCACTGGTTTTTTCATCTGGTGTTGCGGCTGATCTGGTGGATACCTATCATTTTAGTTCGCCGCAACATCAGCAACAAGCATTGGCATTGGCGCAGGAGTTGCGTTGTCCTCAATGCCAAAATCAGAACTTGCTGGAGTCGACCTCGCCGATAGCGCAAGACTTGCGATTAGAGGTCTATCAGTTGGTAGAAGCAGGACACAGCTCTCAGGAGATAATGGCCGTAATGACCCAGCGCTATGGGGACTTTGTTCGGTATCGTCCTCCGTTGCGCAGTGCCACACTGGTGCTATGGTTTGGGCCTGGGGTGTTACTGGCCTGCGTGTTAGGTGGGTTGATTTTTAAGATACGCCGGCAATCTGTCTCAGGTGTGAGAGGGCCGCGATAATGGTGCTATCGATAGGGCTGGCGATACTGGTGCTGTTGGTGGTAGTGAGTTTGTGGTGGCCGTGGCTGGTGCAATATGGTCGCTTGAGCTGGCGCTGGCCACTGGGCTTCAGCCTGGTGGTGCTGATGCTAATTATGTTGGGATACCGGCAATTGGGCCATTATACCGCCGTGCAGCAAGAGGCTTTGCGGCTACAGGAAGCCCAGCGGTTGAATAATATGCTCGATAAGCAGAGCAGTGATCCCACGCTATCTCGGTTACAACAACGTATTCGTCTGGCTCCCGATAAGGGGGATGGATGGTACAGTTTAGCTCAACATTATTTATATCGTAACGAATTTGAGGATGCATTGATCGCCTTGCAGCAGGCTGAACGTTTGCAGGGGGCCAGTGCCCGCTTTGATGCTGCACGAGCGACGGTGTTCTATTACCGGTCAGGGCAAAAAATGACGGGTGATGTGACGTACTGGTTACAGCAGGCTTTGACTAAAGATCCCATGCAATATACTGCGCTAATGCTGCAAGCCGCTGATAACTTTACCCATGATAGATACGCGCAGGCCATCGCTATTTGGCAGCAGTTATTGGAAAGTGATAACCCACAGGTTGATCGTGCGGTGATTATCCGTGCTATTACATTAGCTCGGGTGATGCAGCAGGCTGAATGATAGACAAAAAAAACCCTTACCAATCTCATTTGGTAAGGGATGCCAATTCGGCCAACACCAGGGAAAACATTATAACCGTTTATTAATCATACAATTAATTTGGGTTAGTGATATGAC
>NZ_JAZGQE010000490.1:0-451 GCF_048593885.1 Yersinia sp. 1252 StPb PI
CTGTCAAAGGCATAAGAAAACAATATGCAATTGTAGGTGTGGAAATTATGTTTAGAGATTTCCCTTCTTCTTTATTCCATTCAAAATTTGTTAATCTCCCAAAAGAATCTGAAATTTTTACAATTTCTTCATATAAAGATAATGCATCTGAATTTGGTATTAACTTACCCCCTTCTCTTTTAAAGAGTACACGTCCTGATCTTGACTCAATCAGGCTTAACGTTCTACTTATTGCTGGTTGAGAAATACCCAGAAACTCTGCAGCTAATGTTGCAGTTCTCACCTCGATGAGTGTCTTTATTATTTCTAAATCTCTTAATGTAGCCCAACCACCTGACCAAGAAGATTTTTTCATCATTTCCGAGACCCTATATTTTTACAGCAATCGGTAGAACACAAGGCGATTTTATTATATTTCACATATTAAATATTTTTCGGATCAACATCTTAC
>NZ_JAZGQE010000491.1:0-447 GCF_048593885.1 Yersinia sp. 1252 StPb PI
CTGATACCCTAATGAAAATGTGTAGTAATCAATAATAGAGGTTCAATTCCATAATATAGATAGGTTTTGTAATGTTAAAGTTAATGATATTTAAAGGATTAAAGTCACTATGGAAAAAGTTAGCAGTCTATATAAATTCAGGCAGGAGAGTGCTGATAGAACACAACTGAGTTTGTGCTGTTTTACCTATAAGAATATCTATTTTTATCTGTCACGCAGTGAGTTTTTATTTCTATTTATTCGCTATTTATTAGCATTAACGGTACTCATTTTTTTAATAATGATACTATTTCCTGATTTAGCAGATGAACTCTTGTCTTTATCGATTCAGGTTTTCCCCGCAGTCTACTCATTAGTCTTATTGCTGCCTTGCTACAATCGGTTAACCTACCAAAATCTGACGCCTTATTGGTTGGTTTTTCATCTTTTCCCCATTATTGAAATGGT
>NZ_JAZGQE010000492.1:0-441 GCF_048593885.1 Yersinia sp. 1252 StPb PI
TATAAAATGAATTGATAATAGTTAGCTAAAATGATGAATCATGTCTACGTCGTAGATACAATAGTTATGCTTAACATGGTACTATCGCATTAACGAGTTGCCAGGTAACATTATGTTGCCTGCCTATTTGTCTGATCCTAAACGTATTCAGTCTCCTGCATTACCCCGTCGATGTTAACGGGCAATCTGTTCGCTGGTATCTGGCATACCCCTTGAGACTGCACAACCTCTAAGAAATGATGACTGAACGCTTTATTGCCTCTCACCATTCCACACTTCACCCTGGGTCTTCCGCCTGGTGCCGCTGCTGGATAAGGGGTCAGCTCACGAAACGGAAAAATTGCACGTTAAGCATTTTCTCAGCTCACACTGGAACCAAAGTTCAGCGATCATCCGTTTTGTGGTAAATCCCATAATGCTGGATCAGATAATAAAGACCTA
>NZ_JAZGQE010000493.1:0-441 GCF_048593885.1 Yersinia sp. 1252 StPb PI
CCCCATTACATACTCACCACTTTCACTGTCATTACGATAAATATTCACATCACTAATGTAAATATTATAGTAGTGAGACATAAAATGAATCACATCTAGTACGTTAGAAAATGTAACCCCATCAAAATTTATAGCAGCAGTTCCATCGGATAATGTCGATATCTGCAAGTTGTTATTCCCGCCGTTAAAAACATTAATAATCTCTTTATCAAATTTGTCATGTGAATAATAATTATGCCATACCTTATGCTGCCGACGTAGATTTAGATTTTTAGATTCGGTAGAATAATGAAGAATTTCATCCCTTAATAACACCTGTTTCTGCCGTAATATATTACAATCCATCGAAATTTTAATTGTATAAAGTACCACAATAACCATCAATAAAAGTGATAGGATGGTTCTTAATTGCCAAAAATAGTATAGAGCAGAATGTGAATT
>NZ_JAZGQE010000494.1:0-441 GCF_048593885.1 Yersinia sp. 1252 StPb PI
GCATGATTAATATCTTACTATTTATAATTTTATTACGGCGGATGATTACGCAGAGAGCAAAATATAAAATATTTTACAGAACCATGCTATAGGTTAGTAATGAGTAAAAAATATAATTATTACTTCAGTGAAAATACACTCTCAGTGGCTGGTTACAGACTCTGCCGCAGGTTTTTATCAAGTAATTGATGTCGACTTTGGGCTATAAGGTAGCTAGGTGATTCGACACTTTTGCACTAAGGTACCGTTGGGTTACGATCTGTCTTATCACCCGCGGAAAAATTTTATCTGTTGACGGCCTAAGAATGCAGGAGCGCAATTTTTTTGACTTGTCGACGTTAATGCTACAGAGCCTGCTACGTTTTAACCATAATATATAGTGCTAAAAATATGTAAAAACAAGAATGTAAATCTATAATCTGTAAGGCTGTTGTTTTTAGT
>NZ_JAZGQE010000495.1:0-430 GCF_048593885.1 Yersinia sp. 1252 StPb PI
ATATTTTTGGAAAAAAAATGGAAAGCCAATACATAAAAATAATTTCAGTTAACAAGTCACTTCCTACTGTCATTGCATTTTCCTCAGTAAATACTGAAGCAGGTAAATTTAAACCCTATAGCATATTATTAGCATCAGAGATTAATATTATTTTTGTTAATGACTTTGGAAATAGGTGGTACCAAAATGGAATAAAAGGGTTATCGGAATCTCCAGAAACTACAGCAATAGAACTGGTCAAAATAGGAAGAAAAATCGGAAATGGTAAAGTTATAACTTTCGGTACTTCTATGGGGGCATATGGTGCATTATTGTATTGTAGTCTTGGTGGTGCTGATGGCTGTCTGGCATTTGGAGTTGAACCAGAATTGGGGTTACCTGCAAGTAGAAGCAAGCAATATATTTTAAAAAACATAAAAAAAACCTACCC
>NZ_JAZGQE010000496.1:0-429 GCF_048593885.1 Yersinia sp. 1252 StPb PI
CCGGCATCATAAATAGCCTCCATCCCCTTCCTATCCCAATCATTCCCAACATCTACGCCTGCGCCGTCAGAAAAATAAATGGATAAAAGGTCATCAACGGTAGCCTTTCTCCGCTCAGCCTCTTCCTCATCAATAATCTCATTGCATAGGCCAACGCACTCATTGCAGATATTCACCTCAGGTCCGGTAATGACACGAACCTCGCTTTCAGACTTTTTGCAAAATGAGCATGTAACCCCTGACTGTAACTCTTCAACTTTCCACTTAGCGAAATCAATCTTCATAGCCATCATCAGTGAACTCCCTTCAAAGCATCACCCACCACATAGACAACCAGGCAGATAATGAATAGTGCAAAGCATATGCCTATCAATATTTCCGTTACTTTTGGTTGGTTCATGCTGCCTCCGAACTGCCAGGTATTAGTTT
>NZ_JAZGQE010000497.1:0-429 GCF_048593885.1 Yersinia sp. 1252 StPb PI
AGACAAGGGAAATGGAGATAAGAATGGATAAAAGCTATATTATCAATGGGAATGTCATATTCTATCCTGGCAGCGGTATAGTATCTTCACTATTAACAGGTAGTACAGTTAAACTTAATGCCCCTACGGCACAATTATTAGAGGCTTTTGTCTCCCGAGTGGGAATGACAATTTCACAAAGTGAACTTTATAATATTGCCTGGGGCGAAAAAGGTTCGAGTGTCACTCCTAACACGTTGTATCAAAATATCTCTTTATTACGAAAAGCACTCAAAGATGTTGGTGTTATCGGTGAGTCTGTAACAACTGTTAGAGGGAAAGGTTTTATTTTTACTATGTCAACAGTTATAGAAAATATGACTGATAACGAGATTGTGAAAAACATTAGTTTAGAGTGTAGCGATAACAAAACAAAAAAAAGATGATTGT
>NZ_JAZGQE010000498.1:0-428 GCF_048593885.1 Yersinia sp. 1252 StPb PI
AACGGGTGCCATCGGCCGCCAGCTTCATACGGGCGAATTTCGACGTTACCTGAGTACGCAGGAATCGAGTGACAAACATCAGCAGGAATAAGGTCTCAATCTGCAAATAGCTGTCATCTTCCGCGCCATACTTGTTCTTTTGGTAGGTGGTGATGATGTTTTCTACCTGTACCGTACCATCGTCGGTGGTAGTGACCGTGGATATCCCGCTGTGCAGCAGGTTATTACGCTCGGTCAGGGTAAAGCGGCTGGCCAGTGGGGGAGCCAGTACGCCACTGATTGCCAAGGTTTGTAACGGGCGGCCGGGGTCGTTACGCAGACTTTGCGCAATAGCGCCAACATAAGCCGCTGACCAGATATAGCTTGGTGTTGGCGAGCCATTTACCCCCAACAGAGAAGCATGCTGATCATTGCGTAATTCGCCTGCG
>NZ_JAZGQE010000499.1:0-428 GCF_048593885.1 Yersinia sp. 1252 StPb PI
GTAATTAATGAAAAATAACAATACTGATATCCAGTCGATGTTATGTAATAAGTTTATTATTTTAATCTTGCCATTTAGTTAACATATATATAACCAAACTTTACTCAATTAAAAGAGGCTTGGTTGTGCTATGTGACTTCAGTATTTAGTGCGAAAAACGTAAGTTATATATTGTGAGTAAACAAATATTAGCACTGTGTTGCACTATCGTTATTATATTGAGTTGTAAATATACCCTGATGTTTTGTTAAATTATTGGGGTGTTAATTTATTTCGTTTAATGTTGTATTTTTTGTTATTTGAGGTTTTTCATGATGAATTTAATTATATTTAGCCGTAGTGGGTTGATTTTATTTTCTCTGCGCAAAATGGTCATGGATGTTATGGAAAATGATCCTTCGCTATTCGAGATCACTTTGTGCACTGAG
>NZ_JAZGQE010000049.1:0-27973 GCF_048593885.1 Yersinia sp. 1252 StPb PI
GAAAAATAGATAATATAAAAAAATACCGACAGTAATGGCGGTGACTAACCTGATATACCGTTTTTGCTGTAAGAAAAACTGCGGATGTTGCTGTTTTAAAGTCAATATCTGTGACGGTGTTAAATGATGAGCCAACATTATGAAGCTCCTTCCACAACGTGCTGACGTAATTTACCCGAGGTATAATCCAACAGCGATACCACAATAATAATCAGCAGCAATGTCATGCTCACCTGATCATAACGGTCCAATTTTATTGACGTCATCAGCTCCTGCCCAATCCCACCAGCACCAACCAGTCCTAGAATGGTCGATTGGCGGAAATTAATCTCCAGACGCATAAAGCTATAAGAGAGAAATATCGGTTTTACCTGTGGCCACAGCGCAAAACGCATTCGTTGTAATTTACCCGCACCACAGGCCGCCAGCCCACGCACTGGTTTATCAGATGCCGTTTCAAGCGATTCATAAAACAACTTAGTCAGACTGCCAATCGTATGTAATGCCAGTGCCAGAAAACCGGGAATTGCCCCGATACCAAAAGCCATAACAAACATCACTGCCCATGCCAATTCCGGCATGGTGCGTAAAAATGCCACAAAAGTTCGAATAGATAACCGTAACCAAGGCGGGCTTTGAGTATTATTCGCAGCCAGGAAGGCCAGGATAACCGCAACCACCACGGATAAAATAGTGGATGCTACCGCCAATTGCAGCGTTTCCCAAATCAGTGGTAACTGTATGGGTAACCGATAGCCCCAATAAGCCAGAGAACCCTCCGTGTGACCATCGGCAAGTAAATTGTGCCAATGGAGTACCGGTATCGTTTCGGTTAGATAATCAAAAAAATGTGGGATGGAAATAAAAACAGTATGTAAATTAAACTCAGCAATACTTCCAGCACCCAGATAAATAATTGCCAGCGTTAATGACCAAATCAACGTTTCACGTTTTTGTTTACCGCGAATCTGCTGGTAGTAGTGGTTAAAATCAGTATTCAAAATAAGCTACCACCTAAAAGCAATAGCTCCGGCAAGCCAGAGCTATTTCGTTTTATCCGCCGGACCGAATTAACGATCACCTTTGGTTAATTCACGCTTCATATCAATGATAGTTTGATACTCGCTGAGGGATGTTTCACCAATATGCTGTTTGCCACCCATCGCTTTAATGAAACAACCGTGATCCTCTTTATCAAGTCTTTTAACCGCAGCGACTAATTGCGCTTTAAATTCAGGCGGTAATGCACTGCGGACAAGAATCGGGCCGTTGGGGATCAGTGGCGACTGCCAGATGATACGGATCTGTTTCATTAAATCCGGGTGATCCATACGAATCATGCGCGTAAATGCACCACTGGTATAACCGGTGTTATAGTCACCGATCATGGAAGCCCAGGTGACAGCACCGGCGAATTGTCCGTTAATGACACCCAGAATATCTTGTTCATGACCACCAGAGAATGTCACGCTAGAGAAGAAGTCGTTATATTTATTATCCGGTGTTCCACCAAATTTCTGTTTAAAACTTTGATTAGGGATTAAAAAACCGGAGGTTGAATCTGGGTCAGCAAAACCGAACGCTTTACCTTTCAAATCTTCAATTTTCTGATAAGGGCTATCCGCTTTCACCACAACCACAGAGTGATAACCGCGTGATTTGTCAGTATCATCGATAGCAATACCTACAATATCAACGGCTTTAGGATCTTTAATATAAACAGAGGCAAAAGAGGAAGGAGACATACTTAATACCAAGTCAATCTTCCCACCTAATAGGCCTTGTATTACGCCAGAATAGTCTGATGCATTATGCAAGTTTGTTTTTACATTTAACTCTTTATCTAAAAACTCTTTGACACACATATTATCGCCAATTTGTTGTGTCGCATTCTGCCCACCAAGAATACCCAGATTAATTTCTTTTGGTGCATCCGCTGCTGTAGCATTAAATACCATCAAACTTGCCACTAATGGGGTAAGACAAAGTACTTTTTTCATTAAAATAACCTATTCTGATAAAGGGATAAGTGGGGATTAATGCAAAAGCTCAGTGGATTCGTCGCTGTAAATATCTTGAATAATAGAATCATTTAACAGTGAAGGATGCCCATCAAAGACAATCCGCCCGTGGGCAATCCCAATCACTCGGGTGCAATAATCTTTCACCAAATCAACAGAGTGTAAGTTCACAATCACAGCAATATCGTTTTCACTTATTTTCTGTAATGTATTCATAATGCGGGTTGTGTTTTTTGGATCTAAAGAAGCGACAGGTTCATCAGCCAATAATATTTTGGGGTTTTGCATCATGGCGCGGCAAATGGCCACCCGTTGCATTTGGCCGCCAGAGAGATTCTCTGCACGCTGCAACGCATGGGGTAACATATTAAGCCATTGTAATAACTCAATTGCTCTAGCCCGATCTTCATCAGCAAATATTTTGAAAAATGATTTAAACGTGGAGGTGTAACTCAGGCGGCCTAACAAAACATTAGTAATAACATCAAGGCGGGGGACCAAACAGAAATCTTGGAAAATCATGCCGCATTTTGCGCGCCATTTACGCATCTGCTTGGTTGTTAGTGCTGCAATATTTTGCGTATCGCCATTGTCATGGTAATTAATAATTTCACCCGCACTGCTGGGGATCGTGCCATTTAAAACATGTAATAATGTTGATTTCCCGGCACCGGAGCGGCCAATAATTGCAACAAATTCACCGGCATGGAGTTCAAAATTAATATCATCCAGCACGCGGTGTTGTGATTGGTACGCTTTAACTAATCCCTTAACGGCAAGTACCTTCTTACGCGGTTCTTGCACCGCAGCCGGATAGTCAGCCACAGTGAATTTACGTAATGCCTGGCCCATAACATGTCTCTCAGATTGCCTGTCGTCATGAGCTATTAACGGATAATTCTATTGCATCTTGATGAAAGTTTTATGAGAGAAAGGTGACAAAAAATAGCCACCTTTCTTATACTTTACTCAATTACAGGATATTGATGAGTATCTAACTTCTTAATTTACGGTAGACGAACAGTACAACCAGTGAACCGATAACCGCCACGACAAAGCTACCAAAATTAAACCCATCAACTCTGCCCATACCAAAGAAGGTGCTAATATAGCCCCCCACCAGGGCACCGACCACGCCAAGGATTACGGTCATAATAAAGCCACCGCCATCCTCTCCGGGCATAATCCATTTAGCCAAAACACCGGCGATAAGACCAAAAATAATCCAAGATAGTATGCCCATAAACACCTCCATAAAATTAATATTTGCTGATAACTGATTTGACTACCCACTGTTGTTGATCCGCCTTTCAGCTTTGCGTTCAATCTTAAACATAGGTTTCAGGTAAACATAACGGGCTTAACCTGACAGTCTTAAAGCAGCTAACATCATTAAGTTAAGACCCGATTAACAAAATCTGCAAATCAGACCAGCCAAGTTAAATACAAATCAAATAACCGGCTGTCGCGGGGTGAAAACATGATTAATTCCCTGCTGTTGTAGCTTTTTCAATAAATCATATCCACCATTTGGCACACTATGCGCAAACTCTCGTTCGCTTGTAAAAACAGGGCTGACCCAATACATATTAACCGGATCACCTTGTTGAAGAGGTAGAGTAAGATTGTCTGCATCAGCATATAACGCTGATGATAAAATATAGCCTTCATAACCCTTAGGGGCGACAGCCGACTCCAGTGTATGCCCTTCGCCAAGCCAGGTTATTTTACTCCAGGGAACGTGGGCAAATCCTGCCAGCGCACTGGCCATGTGAATAGCGTTGTCTTCGTTGACATATTGGCTATCAATTGCAATCGCCATTTCCAAGCGCCGGTATTTAGCTGCATCATCATTAAATAATATTTCAACCCATGGCTGAGGACGAATACTGACCCCCACAGTCAGAAAGTAATATATTCCCTCTTTCTCATGTTGAGAGATGGCCATTGGCGGCCACGTCCCCTGATCGATGGCATAATATTTTACCGATGGACCGAAGTGCTGTTCATAATATTGAATATATTCAGCTTGTAATGCAGGCCACGGATTTCCCTCTTCCTGTTGCCAGGCCCGCCAAAATTGACGAGTATGTTGCGCATTGGCATATTGTGTATTCGTTGAAGCTGACCCCAGAGGTAATGTCAGGGGATTATCTTTAATACAACTGGCGGAATAGCAAATTGAGTGATCAATATAGAGGCTCCAGCCAGGAATAATTGCCAACAGTTGTCCCTGATACCACAATGCCGCACCGTCGTCACTTTCAGACCAGACTATCGTAATATATTGCGCATCCAGCTCCGCCTCACCCGCCACATTACGGCAGAACTCTGCGGCTAATCGTGGGGCCAACCCTTGTTCAAGGGCGGTATTATCAGCCGATTGTGGCGCAGCAACCAGATTTCTCACCCAGCAGGCACGCACGGGAAAACGCTCTTCAAATGCCTCCTGCGGATAAATATAGAAGTAAACAACCCGATTATCCTGTTGCACCACAGCAACCAATGTCTGGTTTTCATTACTGACTTCGGCCAGTACCTCAGATTCTTTCATATCGCCTCAACTGTATCGGCAAAGGGTTTCAGGCGAAACATACTGTATTGCCTGCTGTAAAATAAGCCTATTAGCGGAACACAGATAATCTCATGCTAATAACTTTAATACTGATAGTGTAAAGCATGGCATAGTGTAAAACGTCTTATCCCTTTAAATCATCAGCAAAAGTCTCAAAAATACGCCGAATGCGATTATTATTTGAATCTTATTTTTTATAATCGATTCAATATGATCCTATAGTGACCGATCGTAATTATAGACTGTCACCTCAATACCTATAACCAATAGTTGATAGTCTACAGCCTGAATTCACGCTAAAATAAAACCATTATTTCTCGCAGAATTGAGGGTTCACATGGCATATATACCGAAGAATTACACCCGGCTGGAAAGTGGCTATCGGGAGAAAGCACTGAAAATTTTTCCGTGGGTCTGCGGTAAATGTTCACGAGAGTTTGTTTATTCCAATCTGCGAGAGCTGACGGTTCACCATATTGACCATGATCATAGCAATAACCCAGAAGATGGCAGCAATTGGGAGATGTTATGCCTTTTTTGCCATGATCATGAACACTCTAAATACACCGAAGCAGACCAATATGGGTCGACTGTGATTGCCGGGGATGATGCCCAGAATGATCAGGGTGTTGCTACCCATAATCCATTCGCCAACCTAAAGTCTTTGATGAAGAAATAACGCTGTCTGGCCGTGGTATGCAACACGGCCGACATGACATCACCATCGGACTAAAAACCTAATAGCTGCCGGTAAGATTGCGTTTCTTGTTGTTGTGGCAATAGCCCTAATTTATCGGCTAACTGTTGGCATTCGACTTTAAGGCTATCCAGGGCCGTAGCATCATCAGTCATGATGGCTATTTCGGCAAAGTCGCCAAGACCCGCCAAGCTATCAACCGTGACATGAAACTTTCCAATAAAGTAGATACTCCGTATTTTTTCCAGCATAAATGCTGGCTGATAGCCTAACGTCGCCAGCATGCTTTGAACCTTGGTTATATCCTCAATATTGCTGGCCTCACAGCGTTCAGTTCCCGGCCCTTTTACTATCCATAAACGAATACCTGACGGGTTCATCTCACGTAAAACCATACTGACCTGTTTAGCCGCTAAATCACCGCCGTTGGCTTCCAGATAGATATCTTTTTCATGATTATTGAGGGTAAATGGCAATGCTTGATGTAATGCTAGTTGTTCATGTAATTGGCTGATGTTCGATAGATGGAACTTTAACTCAACTTCATATTTACCAACAAAATGCTCACTCATAAATGCCTTACTAATCAGTGTAATCATTAAACCCGATCCTATACCTCATCACGTAATGATCAAAATACTTATCAATATCCCCATGGCTCAACCTAGCCTTGATACGCTGAATAATTTTCTGATTAATCATTAATGTTGGTAATGTTTAAACGGCGGAAATGATGAAGGTTGAAGACAATTTAAGCACTAATAACGAGAGCTAGCTCACAAAGCAAACGATTCATCAGGAAACCCTTTCCTCCCTCATGTTTACTTCATGCCATCCGAAGATGCGGTTTGCTATCAGCCGATACGTGGATGAATGCTAACAAAAGTCAATGCCATTACAGGGAGCGGCACCAATGAATCAATCCAATGATGAAAAAAGGCAAACCTTGCTGAACCAGTTGCAGCAGATTGTGGGTGCGCGCTACTTGCTAACCGGCGAACGGCAGACAGAGCGTTATCGTACGGGTTTCCGCTCAGGAGCAGGGTCTGCTCTTGCGGTGGTGTTCCCTTCGACGTTATTACAGCAATGGCAGTTGCTACAAGCCTGTGTGGCCGCCGATACCATTGTTATCATGCAGGCAGCGAACACCGGGCTGACAGAAGGCTCAACCCCCAGTGGTAATGATTATGATCGACCCATTGTTATATTAAATACTTTGCGCCTCAATCAAATCCAGCTATTAAATGATGGAAAGCAGGTTATTGGTTTTCCTGGCAGTACGCTGAATCAATTGGAAAAACGTTTGAAACCTTATGATCGTGAACCCCATTCGGTCATTGGATCCTCTTGCATCGGAGCCTCGGTGGTGGGGGGCATTTGTAATAACTCAGGGGGGTCATTGGTTCAAAGAGGCCCTGCCTACACCGAAATGGCACTGTACGCACAGATTGATGCTCAGGGTGAGTTACAGTTAATCAATCATTTAGGAATTAATTTAGGCAATACGCCAGAAGAGATTTTGCAACGGCTGGAACGGGGTAAATATCGTGCCAGCGATATTGCACAAGGTACACAACAAGCCTCTGACCACGAATATGCTACGCGAGTAAGAGATATTGATGCGCCGACCCCTTCGCGTTTCAATGCCGATCCAAGACGATTATTTGAAGCCTCGGGATGTGCCGGTAAATTGGCCGTATTTGCAGTACGGCTTGACACTTTTCCCAGTGAAAAACAGCAGCAAGTCTTTTATATCGGCACCAATCAGACTCAGGTATTGACTGAATTACGCCGTGCAATTTTACGTGACTTTAAACATTTACCCGTCGCTGGTGAATATATGCATCGCGATATTTTTGATATTGCTGAAGTGTACGGCAAAGATACCTTTGTCATGATAAATAGCATGGGTACCAATAATATGCCCCGTTTCTTTACCCTAAAGGGCAAAATTGACGCGCGGCTTAGCAAAGTTCCTTTTTTAATCGACCATTTAACTGATCGAATTATGCAAGGCTTCAGCCAGGTACTGCCCAACCATTTACCTAAACGCCTCAAAACATATCGGAGTAAATATGAGCATCATTTGATGCTTAAAATGTCAGGTGCAGGTATTCCTGAAGCACAGCAGTTTTTGAAGGACTTTTTTGCGAAGGCGGAAGGTAACTTCATTACCTGTACCGCTGATGAAGGCAAGAAAGCCTTTTTACACCGCTTTGCCGCAGC
Organism: Yersinia sp. 1252 StPb PI; assembly: GCF_048593885.1. NCBI lineage: Bacteria > Pseudomonadati > Pseudomonadota > Gammaproteobacteria > Enterobacterales > Yersiniaceae > Yersinia > Yersinia sp. 1252 StPb PI. The sequence continues at coordinate 7,520 of NZ_JAZGQE010000049.1, forward strand.
CGGTGCTGCTGTGCGCTATCACGCTGTTCACGCTGATAAAGTGGAGGATATTCTGGCTCTGGATATTGCGCTACCGCGCAATGAAGAACAATGGTTTGAGACCCTCCCGGCAGAAATAGACCAATGCCTGGTCGCCAAACTCTATTACGGCCATTTCTTGTGCCATGTCTTCCATCAGGACTATATTGTGAAAAAAGGTGTTGATACCCAGGCATTAAAACAAAAAATGCTGGCACTGCTAAATGACAAAGGGGCGGAATATCCGGCTGAGCACAATGTGGGGCATCTCTATATAGCCAAACCAGCCTTAAAGGATTTTTACCAACAGATAGACCCAACCAACAGCTTTAATCCTGGGATTGGTAAAACCTCAAAACGTAAATCCTGGCAGAAAGAATAATATCACACCGATACTGGGCTCCATATCAAGTCGAATTAGGCATTATCTGAATTCAAGTCCTCTATCTCCTGAATTCTGCCAAACAAACTATAGTCATAGTCTAGAGCCAACGAGGTTGGTGCGGCTAACAAATGTTAGTCGGTATTAATGCTAAATCTGGGAGACAGAATGAAAATAATACTGTGGATTATCGCCATTATTTTTATTGTCGGGTTGTTGACGATTACTGGTGTGTTTAAATTAATTTTTTAATGGTTATCAGAGAGATGTAAATATCCGCCAATTGCTTTAAGCAGAATTTGCAGCCCGCCTGCAAATTCTGCTATCTACTGACGGTGTTCTCTACCTATTCCGACACCTGAGCTAAACGCCCTTGCGCATCTTTTTGCTGACGATAGCTTTTGGCAGCCCCAGGGATCGGCGCGGCTTTACCGGTTTCCATCCAACTGCGTAGGCGGTTTGCATCTGCAAAATGCGTATATTTACCAAAGGCATCTAACACCACAAGAGCTACAGGACGATTGCCAATGACGGTCCGCATTGCCAAACAGTGCCCTGCTTGATTCGTAAAGCCGGTTTTAGTGAGCTGAATATTCCATTTATCGTTATAAACTAAATGGTTAGTGTTACGAAATGGCAGCGTATAATCAGGGTCACGGAAAGTTGCCATTTTCTCAGTGGTGGTGCTTAGTTGCCCAATCAGCGGGTATTGTTTGGTCGCCACCAGCAACTTGGTCAAATCATGCGCGGTCGAGACATTATCAATCGACAGACCTGTTGGCTCAACATAACGTGTTTTGGTCATTCCCAAAGATTTCGCTTTCGCATTCATTGCGTTAATAAATGCGTTATAGCCTCCGGGATAGTGATGCGCCAGACTCGCCGCAGCGCGGTTTTCCGATGACATTAATGCTAATAGCAGCATATCTTTGCGACTGATTTCACTGTTTACCCTAACCCGAGAAAATACCCCTTTCATTTCTTTAGTTTGATGAATATCTACTGAGATAATCTCATCCAGTGGCAATTTGGCATCCAACACCACCATTGCGGTCATCAGTTTGGTGATCGACGCAATGGGTACCACTTCATCAACATTGTTAGCGTAAATCACTTTATTTGTTTGTAAATCAACCACCATCGCGCTGCCGGATGCCAGTTCCAAGGGCGTTTTCCCTTTAATTTCAGCCGCCCCACCACTGGCAGAGGCTAAAGGAACAACACTGATACCGGTAGATAAAAGCAAAAAACTTAATAGTGCAAAACGGATTTTCACATGCATGTTCGTCAGCTTAGATAGGTTGTCGGGAGTGATTGTGGTTGGTTCGGCGCATTATAAATTACAGTAATGCACGGCGCACCACACATTCTTCAAATGATTGTTACAAAGATTAAAGCTGCCTAATTGCTACTCACCGGTAAACACTTTTCAAAGAAAGGAACAAAGACTTATTGTGAGCATTATTTTGAAAGATAGTGATTGTTTATAAAATAAGCAAGCAGCCATCGTGGCTCAATTTAGGTCAGGATAATTCAATTTTGCTAAATTGCGCGAGATGTGACGTTAATTGGCGGAAAGATTAGCGCTATAAATCTAAACAGATTATCAATAATGACAAAAAAACGCTTGCTAGACTAATTATTACCCTATAATTGCCAACATAATTTTTAGATATACCCTAAATAATTCGAGTTGCAGGAAGTCGGCAAGCGAGAGACAAATCGGTCGGGAATCGATTTGAACAGCATTTATGCTGCCCGCAGGGTGAGGCTCATTAACCCCGATGAGCTTACATGAGTAAATGATTCGGGTGATTGAACATAGCCAATGCAGCTGCTACTTGAAGTATGACGGATATAAAACTGATTCATAGGTATTTATATGGGAACAACAATCTTTGGTATTCTCTTTGGTGTATTTCTAATCGCGGCAGGTTTAGCGGATATTCATGATGAAAATCTAGCATCACTAACCTTCTGGGTTGACGCATTGCTGATTCTTGTTGGTGCAGTATTCCTATTGGGTATTGCAAAGTTTATCGGGCGTAAGAAGAAATAACAGTGATATTTATCAGAAAAGGCCGCGCACGGCCTTTTCATTGTCAGCCTGTTATACCAAATCACTCATCACTAATTGTGCGATTTCAAAGTAAATAATCAGGCCCGTACCATCAATAAAGGTAGCAATAAAAGGTGCGGAGACCACCGCAGGATCAATTGACATCCGTTTTAATACCATCGGAATAATCGAAGAGACAATGGCACTCCACACGGTGATAGCAACAACAGTTAAGCTCACCACAATGGTGACTTCCATCCCTACGCCCAGGAACCAAGCGCGGATCCAGGCCGCCAGCCCAATCGTTGTTGCCACCATCAGAGAAGTAGAGACCTCTTTACGCAATACCGCCCCCACATTGCGCAGACTCACCTCCCCCAAAGCCATGGCTCGTACCAGAGTCGAGGTGATTTGCGTACCACTGTTACCACCGGTTCCAATCAGTAATGGAATAAAGAAAGCCAGCGCGATAGCGGCTTCCAATTGCTCTTCAAACGCTTTCAATACTGTTCCGGTATAAGCTTCTGCCACAAATAACAGTAATAACCATATAACGCGTTTACGCCATAATGTTATCGGGCTAGTTTGCAAATAAGGCTCGTCGAGAGGCAAACTGGCTCCTTGCCGTTGGGCATCCTCAGTATTTTCATCTTCGATCAATTCGGCAATATCTTTCGCCCGTAATACCCCCACTAATTTTCCGTGGCTTAATACCGGAACAATATCCAGACCGCTTTTTGCCAGTAAACTTGCCGCTTCATGGCGATCTTGATCTGGAGATAGTGAGAAATAGCTCTGATTGATAATTTGGAATACTTTTATATCCGGCTGATCTTCAGTCAGTAAATTCTTAACCGAGAGTAAGCCGACCAAATGCTGCTTGCCATTTGTTACCAACAATTGCGTTGGTATTTCATTATCTGAGATATTCTGCAAGAAATAGGCTTTAGCCTCAGTGACTGACATATCAGCCGATACCGTAATATAAGCATCGCTGATATAGGCACCTAAGGTGGACTCTTTATCTTCGCCTTGATTGGATTGGTTTGGTATTGCTAAATCGAAATGTGAACTCATAAATGACCCTATTACTGTTATAAATTAACTAAACAGTCCTCACATAGGGGCGTAACCAGATTAGAGAGTGCTCAATGGCTATCTCCGTGTCTAAGTTTTAGCACTATACAACGTATCTGATTTCTCAGAAGTTACTTTGGGTTATACCTTAATCCGATATAACCTGTCCTAACCTTGGGCGTCTCTGGACGTCGTCAGATCAGTAACCTGTGTTTGTATAGGAGCCTCGCCTAACGAGATACTGCATTTAAAATGCAGGCACACTATAAACGCGATACTTAAAACAAATCAAAAGAATAACTATTCTTGTTTAAGCTATATTTAAGGTTAGGATTTATATGGCTAATATATAAGTAATAGAAAATTCATACCCGCAGAATAGCCAACGCAATATCTTTTGAGTTTTTTAACGCACGGATTTCACTGAATAAATCTGTGGCTTCAGCATATTCTTTACGTAAATAACCCAACCACTGTTTGATGCGGGCAACATGATACAGGCCGGTATCGCCCTGCTTTTCCAACTGCACATATTTTTGCAGCAGTTTTACCACTTCAGACCAAGCCATACGCGGTTCGTTATACTTCACCACCCGGCTCAGATTCGGTACATTTAATGCCCCGCGCCCTAGCATCACGGCATCACAGCCCGTGACCTTCATGCACTCCTGCGCGCTCTGGTAATCCCAGATCTCACCATTGGCGATCACGGGGATAGTCAGCCGCTGGCGTATTTCGCCAATCGCTTGCCAATTAATGCGCTCGGCTTGATAGCCATCTTCTTTGGTGCGGCCATGTACTGCCAGTTCAGTCGCGCCCGCTTGTTGCACTGCGTCTGCGATTTCAAACTGACGAGCGCCAGAATCCCAGCCCAAACGAATTTTGACTGTGACTGGCAAGTGGGCAGGCACGGCTTCACGCATCGCTTTGGCCCCCTGATAAATCAATTCAGGATCTTTCAGCAATGTGGCACCACCGCCACTGCCATTCACCAGCTTTGAAGGACACCCACAATTGAGATCGACACCGTATGAGCCAAGTTCTACCGCGCGAGCCGCGTTTTCCGCCAGCCACTCGGGATATTGACCCAATAATTGAATACGAACTAAGGTGCCGGAGGGAGTACGGCTTTGATGATGTAATTCAGGGCAGAGACGATAGAAGGATTTTGCTGGCAAAAGTTGATCGACCACCCGTAAAAACTCAGTGATACAAAGGTCATAATCGTTCACTTCGCTGAGGAGTTCGCGCACCAGTGAATCTAATACCCCTTCCATCGGCGCCAATAATACTCGCATGCTAATTACCCTGATCCATTATCCGCACTCGCCCAGTATAAGCGTAAAAAAGACCGGCAATGATACGGGGGAATTGAGGTGTAAAACAAGGAATAACCCAGCAGGAACGCCAATTCAGATGAAAAAAAACCGCCTCAAAGAAGCGGTTTGATCAGCGAAAGGGATTACTGCTTATTCGCCTGGTTTACTGCTACGGCCACGTGAAGAAGGGCCAGCCGGGCGACGTTGACCATCAGCCTGGCTACGTGGGCGACTGTTACGGCTATCGCCGCGACCGGCTGCACCACCGCCATTCTGTGGACGGCCTGCGCTGCTACCACGCCCCATTCCTGGACGTTGTGCGCCACGACCCTGACGACCATTTTGAATCGGATCAGCTTTGATGCTTGGGTCCGGCTCATAGCCATCCAGCGCGATGCGCGGAATTTCACGCTTCAGTAAACGCTCAATATCACGCAACAGTTTATGCTCATCAACGCAAACCAGTGAAATCGCTTCACCGGTGCGTTCCGCGCGGCCAGTACGACCAATACGGTGCACGTAATCTTCTGGTACGTTAGGCAATTCATAGTTAACCACATGGGGTAACTGATCAATGTCCAGACCACGGGCAGCAATATCAGTGGCTACCAGAACCCGGATTTTACCGTCTTTAAAATCAGCCAATGCACGAGTACGCGCGCCCTGGCTCTTATTACCGTGAATTGCCGCGGAGGTAATGCCGTCTTTATTCAATTGTTCAGCCAAATGGTTAGCACCATGCTTAGTGCGGTTAAACACCAACACTTGCTGCCAGTTGCCCTCACCAATCATCTGAGACAATAATTCACGTTTGCGGTTTTTATCCACAAAATGAACACTTTGCGCAATTTGTTCAGAAGCTGTATTGCGGCGCGCGACTTCAACGGAAGCCGGGTTGTTCAACAGCTTGCTCGCCAGACCTTTAATCTCATCTGAGAAGGTGGCGGAGAACAGCAAGTTCTGGCGCTTAGCGGGCAGTTTTGCCAATACGCGGCGGATATCGTGAATAAAGCCCATATCCAACATGCGGTCAGCTTCGTCCAATACCAAAATTTCGATCTTGGACAAATCTACTGCGTTCTGATGTTCCAGATCCAGTAAACGGCCAGGCGTCGCGACTAAAATATCAACACCACCACGCAGTTTCATCATCTGGGGGTTAATGCTAACGCCACCAAATACCACCAGCGAACGTAGCTTCAGATATTTACTGTAACTCTGTACGTTTTCGTCAATCTGCGCAGCCAGCTCACGGGTCGGCGTTAAGATCAACGCACGTACCGGGCGACGGCCTTTAATTGGCTGTTGATCCTGACTAAGCAGTTGCAGCAATGGCAAGGTGAAACCAGCGGTTTTACCGGTACCGGTTTGCGCACTGGCCATTAAATCACGGCCTTCCAGTACCACAGGGATTGCCTGACGTTGAATCGGTGTCGGCACAAGGTAGCCCTGCTCTTCAACAGCACGCAGGATGTCGGCGTTTAGGCCGAGAGAATCAAATGACATATTACAAGAAGCTCCAGATCTTCCCAATCCCAACGATATCGTCAGGTGCAGTTTCAAGGGAAGATTATCAGACGAGGCATGAATTGAGGCATTACCACGAGGATTGGCACAAACTGCAGTGCACCATTGCGGCTGATTGTAGCAGATCTTTAGCAAGAAAAGGGATATTTACACATTTCTTAAGATTTTTATTAGCGCAAACATCAAGAGAATTGATTTATTACTTGTCATTTATCCATCCCTGATCGCAAAAACCAGGCTTTTATCCGCGCTGACTTTACATATTCTTTGGGACGACCTAAAGTTAATCATATGATTGATTAATTGTTCGACTACCTCTTAGCATTTAACTAATTTCTATTTATTGAGTATGGTGACGATGTCTCATTCCACACCTCATTCCTTAATATTATCCACGCCCGTTACCAGCCGTGGTGAGCAAGCCCGCCAACAATTGATTCAGGCGGCTACCGAATTATTCGGTGAGTTAGGCCTGAAAGGGGCAACAACTCGGGATATCGCCCAGCGGGCAGGACAGAACATTGCGGCCATCACCTACTATTTCAACTCTAAAGAAGGGTTGTATCTGGCGGTCGCGCAACAAATAGCGGATTTCATTCAGCAGACCTTCTCACCGCTGGCGCAAGAGATTGACCAGTTTCTCCAACAACCGATTCACGCACAAACCGCCGAGCAACAGTTGCATTTTATTCGCCGTGGGTTGCTGGAATTCAGCCATCTAATGACGCAGCCAGAAACGTTGAATATGAGCAAAATCATGGCGCGTGAGCAACTCTCCCCGAGCGATGCTTACCCACTGATTCATGTGCAGGCTATTGCGCCATTACACCAAAAACTCAATCTGCTGCTGGCCGCATTTATTGGTGCTGATGCCAGTGCAACCAAAACGATTCTTCATACCCATGCCTTGATTGGTGAAGTGTTGGCCTTTCGCATGGGGCGCGAGACTATCCGCCGCCAGGCCGGTTGGCTGGATATTGGTGAGGCTGAAAGTGAAATGATCAATCAGGTACTTATCGAACACATTGACCTGCTGCTTTACGGATTGCGGGACAAATCAGTACGGTGAGCGTATTGAAGGGGTCGTTATAAAATTGTAGCTATAGACATGGTTGATAGGGAGCATTATGAATCGCAAGAAGATTATAGTGGCCGTCGTTATTGTTGCCCTACTGGCGGCGATAGGTTATGGCTGGAACTACTACCGTCAACAACACGACGCATCTCTGACGCTGTACGGCAATGTGGATATTCGCACAGTGAATTTAGGCTTTCGGGTCGGTGGTCGGCTGGCGTCTCTGGCTGTCGATGAAGGGGATAAAATCCAGCCAGGGGAAGTTCTGGGGAAACTGGATGACGGCCCTTATCTCAATGCACTCAAACAAGCGCAAGCCAATGTTCAAAGCGCGCAAGCACAATTGGCTTTATTGAAGGCAGGATACCGTGACGAAGAGATAGCACAGGTAAAATCTGAAGTTGCTCAGCGAGAAGCGGCATTTAGCTATGCCGATAGTTTCCTAAAACGTCAACAAGGGTTGTGGGCAAGTAAAGCCACCTCGGCCAACGAACTAGAGAATGCTCGAACTGCCCGTAATCAAGCACAGGCTAATCTGCAAGCCTCCAAAGATAAACTCGCACAATATTTGAGTGGCAACCGGCCACAAGAAATTGCGCAAGCCGAAGCGAATCTGGCCCAAAGTGAAGCTGAACTGGCTCAAGCTCAACTCAACCTGCAAGACACTACCCTGCTCGCGCCATCAGCGGGTACCGTACTCACTCGCGCGGTTGAGCCGGGGACCATTTTATCCGCCAGTAACACCGTATTTACCCTGTCACTGACCGATCCGGTATGGGTACGGGCCTACGTCAGTGAGCCCCACTTGAATCAGGCCATCCCCGGTACCGAAGTCGACGTATTTACCGATGGCCGCCCGGACAAGCCATATCACGGCAAAATAGGTTTCGTATCACCCACGGCGGAATTTACCCCTAAAAGTGTCGAAACGCCTGAGCTGCGTACCGATCTGGTTTATCGCTTACGTATCATTATCACTGATGCCGATGAATCGTTACGACAAGGTATGCCCGTCACCGTTCGTTTCGCACAACCTTAAGGCGGCATGAGCTATGAATGGAATCCAGCATCTTATTACTTTGGAGGGTGTTGAAAAACGCTTCCCCGGACTGGATAACCCCGCCGTCGCCAGCCTGACGACCGAGATCCGCAGTGGTGCAGTCACCGGTTTGGTTGGGCCGGACGGGGCTGGTAAAACCACCCTGCTCCGTATGCTCGCCGGATTACTCAAACCCAGTCAAGGCAAGATGACGGTGGTCGGGCTGGACCCGTTAGAAAACGATCGCCAGTTACATTCTATTCTCGGATATATGCCACAAAAGTTTGGTTTATATGAAGACCTCACGGTGATGGAGAACCTGACGCTGTATGCCGATCTACGCGGGGTTACCGGTGAGCTTCGCCGCCAAACATTTGAGCGCCTGCTGACGTTTACTGATTTAACCCGCTTTACTGACCGGCTGGCGGGAAAATTGTCCGGCGGGATGAAGCAAAAACTGGGCCTGGCCTGTACTCTGGTCGGTCAGCCCAAAGTACTGTTGCTCGATGAGCCGGGCGTCGGCGTTGACCCGATTTCACGCCGCGAGCTATGGCGCATGGTGCATGAGTTAGCGAGCGATGGCATGCTTATCCTGTGGAGCACGTCATATCTGGATGAAGCAGAGCAATGCCGCGAAGTGTTGTTGCTAAATGAAGGGAAGTTGCTGTACAGCGGTGCGCCGCAAAGCCTGACACAACGGATGAGTGGGCGCACAATTTTGCTGGCAGCGCAAACCGGGACCAACCGTAAACTGTTACAACATGCGCTGGCATTGCCCCAAGTGAGTGATGGGGTTATTCAGGGGAAGTATGTGCGGTTAATCCTCAAGCCCGACGTGGATCACAGCCAACTATTGCCACTACTCAATCAACCCAATGCCGAGATAACGGAAGCAGAACCGCGCTTTGAGGATGCCTTTATCGACCTGTTGGGGGGCGGCCCCGCCAGTGAGTCCGCGTTGGCGAAGATTATGCCCAAAGTCGCAGGTAGCCATCAGGAGACCGTGATTGAAGCCCAAGAGTTAACCAAAAAATTTGGCGATTTTGCCGCTACCGATCATGTAAATTTTCAGGTCAAACGCGGTGAGATATTTGGTCTGCTCGGTCCGAATGGGGCGGGTAAATCCACTACCTTTAAAATGATGTGTGGTCTGTTAGTCCCCAGCTCAGGCAAAGCATTGGTACTGGGAATGGATCTGAAAACCAGTTCAGGTAAAGCACGACAACATTTGGGCTATATGGCGCAGAAATTCTCGTTGTATGGCAATCTGACCGTTGAACAAAACCTGAAGTTTTTCTCCGGCGTTTATGGTCTGCAAGGCAAAACGCAACGCGATAAAATAGCTGACATGACCTCAGCCTTTAACTTTACCCCAATCCTCAAACAGACCCCGGACTCACTGCCACTGGGGTTTAAACAGCGTTTGGCATTGGCCTGCGCGTTAATGCATGAACCAGACATTCTGTTCCTGGATGAACCGACGTCCGGTGTCGACCCCCTCACCCGCCGTGAGTTTTGGTTGCATATCAATGGGATGGTAGATAAAGGTGTCACCGTCATGGTTACCACCCACTTTATGGATGAAGCGGAATACTGTGATCGTATCGGGCTGGTTTACCGTGGCAAAATTATCGCAGCCGGCACACCTGATGAGTTAAAACAACAGGTTGCCAGTGATGATAATATTAATCCCTCCATGGAAGAGGCCTTTATTGGGCTGGTGCAGCGCTATGATCAGCAAAATGATAAGGAGCAACAGTCATGACCGAGCCACATCTATTGCCAGTGGATAAATCGTCGGTAAATGAGAGCGAAACTTATCAGGACACGGGGTTTTCCTGGCGTCGCCTACGAGCCCTATGCCGTAAAGAGACCCGGCAAATACTGCGTGACCCGAGCAGTGGATTGATAGCATTCGTCATCCCGCTGTTGCTGCTGTTTATCTTTGGCTATGGCATCAATCTGGACTCCAGCAAACTGCACGTCGGCATTTTAATGGAGCAACAGAGCAAACCGGCTCAGGATCTGGCTAACGCCTTCGCCAGTTCACCTTATATTTCACCGCAAATCAGTGATAATCGCCAGGCGCTAATTCAGGCGATGCAAGCCGGCAAAATTCGTGGGCTAATTGTTATCCCCAATGATTTTGCGCAGCAGCTTGCGCGCCCCGAAAGTAAAGCCCCCATTCAGGTGATTACTGATGGCAGTGAACCCAATACCGCCAACTTTGTGCAAGGCTACGCACAAGGGGTGTGGCAAATCTGGCAACAACAACAGGCGCAAAACCTAGGGCAAAAAAACGATCCTCTGATTGAGATTCAGGTCCGTTATTGGTTTAACCCTGCCGCCATCAGCCGACACTTTATTATTCCCGGAGCCATTACCATTATTATGACGGTTATCGGCGCGATTCTAACCTCGCTGGTGATCGCCCGTGAATGGGAGCGCGGGACCATGGAAGCGCTGCTGTCGACCCAGGTCACGCGCAGCGAGTTGCTGTTGTCGAAACTGATCCCCTATTACGTCTTGGGCATGATAGCCATGACACTCTGCATGGCGGTGTCGGTATTTATCCTCGATGTGCCTTTCCGTGGCTCATTGTGGATACTGTTTGTTATGACCAGCCTATTTTTGGCCAGCACTCTGGGTATGGGATTGCTAATTTCGACTATAACCCGTAATCAATTTAACGCCGCAATGGTGGCCTTGAATGCCGCATTCCTGCCGGCTGTGATGCTGTCTGGCTTCATTTTCGAAATTGACAGCATGCCCGCTATCGTGCGCGCCGTAACCTATATCATTCCGGCCCGCTATTTTGTCAGCAGTCTGCAAACCCTGTTTCTGGCGGGGAATATCGGCACCGTGCTGGTGATTAACCTGTTGTTCCTGGTCGCCTCAGCAGCCGTATTTATCGGCCTGACGGCATGGAAAACTAATCGTCGGTTAGATTAGACGCCGATTAGATTAAAGGAAGGAAGCAAGATATGTTTCACCGCCTCTACACATTGATTATCAAAGAGTTGCAGTCACTGCTGCGGGAGCCACAGACACGTGCAATCTTAATTATGCCGGTCATATTACAAGTCATTTTGTTCCCATTCGCCGCTACTTTGGAAGTGACCAATGCCACCATTGCTATTTATAGCGAAGACAGCGGGAAAGCCTCTGTAGAGCTGACCCAACGCTTTGCCAAAGCAGAGGCTTTTTCTCATGTCTTACTGCTTCACAGCCCGCAAGAAATTCAGCCAGTGATTGATAACCAGCAAGCACTGCTTTTGATACGTTTCCCAGAGCAATTCAGTGCTGACCTGGCGAATGGCAAAACCACTCAGTTGCAATTATTGCTGGATGGGCGCAACTCCAACAGCGCGCAAATTGCCGCCAATTACATTCAGCAAATCGTACAAAATTATCAATTAGAATTAACCCAAGGCCAGATAAAGCCCAACAACAGCGAGTTGGTCATCCGCAATTGGTATAACCCAAATCTGAACTACAAATGGTTCGTAGTACCATCATTGATTGCGATGATTACGACCATCGGGGTGCTTATTGTGACATCACTGTCGGTGGCTCGTGAGCGGGAGCAAGGGACCCTCGAGCAGTTGTTAGTTTCACCACTAACCACCTGGCAGATTTTTATTGGTAAAGCTGTCCCGGCACTGATTGTCGCGACTTTCCAGGCAAGTATCGTTTTGTTTATCGGTATCTTTTTTTACCAAATTCCGTTTGCTGGTTCGTTGGCACTATTTTACGGCACCATGCTGCTCTACGGCTTGTCGCTCGTTGGCTTCGGTTTGCTAATTTCCTCGTTATGTTCCACTCAGCAGCAGGCTTTTATTGGCGTGTTTGTTTTTATGATGCCCGCTATCTTGCTGTCCGGTTATGTCTCGCCGGTGGAGAATATGCCTATCTGGCTGCAAAATATTACGTGGATCAACCCTATCCGTCACTTTACCGATATCACCAAACAGATTTACCTCAAGGATGCCAGTTTCGATATTATCTGGCACAGTTTGTGGCCGTTACTCGTGATAACCGCCACCACGGGGAGTGCCGCCTATGGGATGTTTAGGCGGAAAATCGCATAGCGACATTAAACGGTAGCAAGACTTACTTGCATTCACCAAAAAGCAAAAAGGACACCACAGGGGTGTCCTTTAAAATTTTGATCAACCTATACAACGAGCAAGTTTGCCGCGTCGCAGCCCTGAATCAGCTAGCTTAAGCTGAGTTTGATTCAGTGGCGAGACCAAAAAATTGACCGACGCCCGCAGCGCAGAAAGCGCAGTTGACATCGGTCAATGAGCATTTCGAGCAGCGTACGGCGAGCAAGTTTGCCGCATTGCAACCCTGAATCAGCTAGCTTAAGCTGAGTTTGATTCAGTGGCGAGACCAAAAAATTGACCGACGCCCGCAGCGCAGAAAGCGCAGTTGACATCGGTCAATGAGCATTTCGAGCAGCGTACGGCGAGCAAGTTTGCCGCGTCGCAGCCCTGAATCAGCCAGCTTAACGGCGGTTGCCGAAAATCCGCAGTAACATCAAGAACAAGTTAATGAAATCAAGATACAGCGTCAAAGCACCCACGATGGAATACTTGCGGAAGTTATCTTTATCATTGGCATCCAACTGTGAGCCCATGTTTTTCAACTTCTGGGTATCATAAGCAGTCAAACCAACAAACACTAACACCCCGATGTAGGTCACTGCCCACATTAGCGCCGTGCTTTTCAGCCAGATGTTAACAATCGATGCCAACACGATACCGATCAGGCCCATAAACAGCATGCTGCCCATACCACTCAAATCACGCTTGGTGGTATAGCCGTAGAAACTCATGGCACCAAACATACCGGCAGCAATCAAGAATGTGCTGGCGATAGAAGAGCTGGTGTACATGATGAAAATGCTGGATATCGTCAAGCCGGTTAATGCGGAGTAGAGCATAAACAGCGAGGTAGCCATCGAGCCACTCAGGCGGTTAACCATGCCAGAAATAACAAATACCAGACCTAACTGAACAATAATCAGCCCGAAAAAAGTGATCTGACTGGAAAATATAAAGTTGAGTATCGCAGGGGTATTCGCTGCGTACCAAGCGACAACCGCCGTTAATAACAGACCACAGGTCATCCAGCCGTATACCTGCGCCATGTATGCCTGAATGCCTGTGTTGGCACGTTCGACAATCGAACCATTAGAGCGTGGATAGCGATCCATGGTAGTTACCTTATGCATATAAATAATGATACAGGCCATCTAAATTGACAGCCCACCGACTTTTTAAGGGTACCACAGAAGTACAGTCAACAAGGGAGTAAAAATAGACATTTAGCAGTGATCTTTACACTGGTTTACGCTCAATTTACCAGCGCCTGGCCGCCTGATGATCACTGTCGCGTGATTCAACCCAACGTTCGCCGTCCGTTGTGGCTTCCCGTTTCCAAAATGGTGCCTTTGTTTTCAGATAATCCATTATAAATTCAGCCGCATCAAACGCCATACTGCGATGGGTACTGGTCACCCCGACAAAGACAATTTCATCACCGGGGAACAGTGGCCCTACCCGATGAATAACGCTAACTCGCTGTAAAGGCCAACGGCTGCGGGCGTCATCAATAATCTCAGCTAACGCCTTTTCTGTCATGCCTGGGTAATGTTCCAGCGTCAGTGCACTGACGCTATCACCCAGGTTGTGATTACGGACTTTGCCGGTAAAGGTCACCACCGCGCCATCTTCATCACACTGTGACAACCAGTGATACTCATCACCCACACTGAAGGTCTCAGTGCCCACACGAATACGGGTATGCTCCATTATCAACCTCCGGTCACCGGCGGGAAGAACGCCACTTCATCACCCGCCACCAGCGGATGGTGAACATTAACCAGTGATTGATTCACCGCAGTCAGTAATTTGCCTTCTTCAAGGGCTAATTGCCAGCGTTCGCCCCGTTGGCACAGGGATTGGCGCAGTGCCTCGACAGTGGGAAATTCCGCCGCCAATTGCAGGCTATCGGTTCCGACCAGTTCACGCACCTGAGCAAAAAAGAGAATCTGAATCATGGGTTCACCTTAAAATCACCGGATTTCCCGCCACTTTTTGCTAACAGGCGCACCGGGCCAATTATCATGTCTTTTTGTACCGCTTTGCACATATCGTAAATTGTCAGGGCGGCAACGGAAGCTGCCGTCAGCGCTTCCATTTCCACGCCGGTCTTACCGGTCAGGCGGCAGCAAGTTTCGATACGCACACGGTTGTGTTCTGGTTGTGCTTCCAGTTGAACTTCAACTTTGGTCAGCAGCAGTGGATGGCACAGCGGGATCAATTCCCAGGTTTTTTTAGCCGCCTGAATCCCGGCAATACGTGCAGTGGCAAAGACATCACCTTTGTGGTGGCTGCCCTCGATAATCATCGCCAACGTCGCGGCCTGCATTTCAACAAAAGCCTCTGCCCGTGCTTCGCGCACAGTTTCTGCTTTAGTGGAAACATCCACCATATGGGCTTCGCCTGCGGCGTTAATGTGAGTTAGTTGGGTCATATATTCTCTTCTGTTCTTAACGTTGCCCGCTATCAACCGCCAATAAACGATAAATTCTGGGTAATACCGCTGTTGCCCTGATGCAGAAAATGGGTCTGTTTCTTGGTTTGCAATGCACTCTGGATGCGTGCCATTAACTCATCTTGCTGGTCATCGCTGCCCAGTAAGTCACGTAGCGTAATACCTTGCTCGCCAAATAAGCATAAATGCAGATTTCCCAGTGCTGAAACACGCAAGCGGTTACAACTGGCGCAGAAGTCTTTCTCATACGGCATAATCAGCCCGACCTCCCCCAGATAATCCGGGTGATAGAACACCTGCGCCGGGCCATCACTACGTGCCCGCGCTTGTTGCTGCCAACCTTGTTGGAGTAATTGCTGGCGGATGACGCCACCGGAGACATGATGCTGACGAAACAGCTTGCCCCCCTCGCCGGTTTCCATTAATTCGATAAACCGCAGTTGAATCGGCCGCGATTTTATCCAGGTGAGGAAGGCATTCAGGTTGCGATCATTGACATCACGCATCAGTACGGCATTAATTTTGACTTTCTCAAAACCAGCATCGAAAGCAGCATCAATGCCTTGCATGACCTGATGAAATTTATCCTGCCCGGTTATGGCATGAAATTGTCGCGGGTCAAGGCTATCAACACTGACGTTAATGGCTGTCAATCCAGCCTCCCGCCATTGGGTGGCGTCACGGGCTAAACGGTAGCCATTGGTGGTGACTGCCAGCGTGCGGATCGCCGGATTTTGTTTGATAGTCGCGATGATATCGGTGAAGTCGCGCCGCATAGAAGGTTCGCCGCCCGTCAGACGAATTTTTTCTGTTCCCAGCAGAGCAAAGGCGCGGCTGACGCGGCTTATCTCGTCCAGACTCAGAAAGCTTTTTAATCCGTCGGGGCGATAGCCATCCGGCAAGCAATAGGTGCAACGGAAATTGCACACATCGGTGATTGATAGGCGCAAGTAATAGAACTTGCGCGCAAATGCGTCAGTGAGTTGTACCATAACACCTTTCCAAATACGGGAGATGCAGGCATTTCTACCTCGCACCCTGGTGGCTTAAAGCCACGGCCAGAGCATCATATTGTTCGCGGACGAGACAACGTAGACGCCAAGGCTAGGAGTTTATGTTCAGTGACAGTTTACCTACTGCCCACCGAACCATGGTTTAAAAAGTAAAGCGCTTAGTGGCAGGTGAGTCGCTAAAAACCCTACTTTTCCTAGAGATTCTAACGCTAAAACGGCAGGATAGCCAATGGCTGTTTTTCGTTATATATTTTTATATACAACGACTTATCTAACAAAACTCACTGTTATTCAGTCTATTGTAATCCGTTGCTAATACTTTGTTTAAAATCACGAAAACAATGGCTTTTATCGCGTTTTCGCGGCAAATCCGTTAACTTATGCAGCAATTTCACCCTTAGCTACGCTATTAGAGCCAGGCAACAATATTTAGACAGGAAAAATATGCGAAATCGCACATTAGCGGATCTCGATCGAGTGGTTGCTTTAGGGGGAGGCCATGGCCTGGGGCGCGTGATGTCAGCCCTTTCTCCGCTGGGTTCACGCCTGACAGGTATTGTTACCACCACCGATAATGGCGGCTCGACGGGTCGCATTCGCCGTTCAGAAGGAGGGATTGCCTGGGGTGATACCCGCAATTGCCTTAATCAGTTGATCACTGAGCCGAGTGTGGCTTCGGCAATGTTTGAATACCGTTTTAGCGGTAATGGCGAACTCTCGGGCCATAATCTGGGCAATTTAATGCTCAAAGCGTTAGACCATCTCAGCATCAGACCTATCGAGGCAATCAATCTGGTGCGTAGCTTGCTGAAAGTAGAGGCATGGCTCATCCCGATGTCTGAGCAACCGGTCGATTTGCTGGCCATCGATCATGAAGGGCACCCCGTTTATGGTGAGGTGAATATCGACCAACTGGCAAAAATGCCACAAGAGATGTTGTTGTCACCGCACGTTCACGCCACGCGGGAAGCCGTGGAAGCAATTAGCCAGGCCGATGTTATTTTGATTGGGCCAGGTAGTTTCTTAACCAGTCTGATGCCCTTGTTACTGCTCGATGACTTAACTCAGGCCTTACGGCGCAGCTCTGCCAGTATGATTTATATCGGTAATCTCGGGCGTGAACTCAGTGTGGCGGCGGCCGCGCTATCGTTGCAAGAAAAACTGGCGATAATGGAAAGCAAGATTGGCCGCAAAATTATTGATGCGGCAATTGTCAGTCCACAAATTGATATCAGTGGTGTAACGGACAGGATTATTATCCAGCAGCCACTGGAAGCCAAAGATATCCCTTATCGCCATGACCGCGAATTACTGCGTCAGGCGCTGGAAACCACGTTGCAACAATTGGGTGGGGTGGGCTCGGCGTAAGTCGAACCGGTATTTTGTTGCTGGTTATCACTGAATATTGGGATGATAGGCTCCAAAACTCGCTGCTGATAATTCACTTTAGCTACGTGTATTGGTAAGGTGTAAAGCCGCGTCAATGGCTCATCAGTTAATATTTCGCCGCTGGGGCCATACAGATACTCACCCTCTGGGTAAAGCAACAAAGTGTTATCTGCTATATGCCGTGCGTGCTGTGGTGAATGGGTGGTAAATAGTACTGTTATACCCTGTCTTGTAGATAACGCCCTTAATGTACTCAGCACACGGTCTTGATTTGATAAATCCAACGCAGAGGCAGGTTCATCCAAAATAATAATTTCTGGTTCACTGGCCAATGCCCGGGCAATACAAACCAACTGTCGCTCACCGCCACTGAGTTGATCAAAAGGCTTATCAGCTAATGGCAGTAATCCCATCAGTTCTAAACAACTTTGCGTTATGTCCCGATCAACGATACCAGGCGAGGCATACCAGCGCATATGGCGTACCCGCCCTAACATCACCATAGTCCGCACTGTGTAAGGGAAGGTTATGCTTTCTTGCTGCGGAACATAAGCGACCTCAGCTGACAGGCACGTATCCCCCTGCTGTGAGGGAATAAGGCCCAAAATCGCGCGTAATAATGTTGTTTTCCCGCGCCCGTTAGTCCCCATAATAGCCGCTATCTGCCCTTTACCGAGGTGAAATGACAGATCATTAAACAAAACCTTCCCCCCATGAGACAGACTTAATCTACTCACATTAATCACGATGCCACCCCTTATCCTGATTTTTTCGTAGTAACCAGACGAACACCGGCGCGCCAATCAATGCCGTAAGAACACCCAAAGGAATTTCAGCGCTAGTAGCACTGCGAGCCAAGGTGTCTATGATAATCATATAGATAGCCCCAAATACCACGGCGGTTGGAAGTAATTTCTGGTGATCTGGCCCGACAATAATCCGTGTAATATGGGGAACAACCAACCCAACCCAGCCAATAGTCCCAGCAACCGCGACAGTCGCTGCCGTAATTAACGTGGTCGCTAGCAAAACTAACCAGCGAGTTTTCTCGACTGAAACCCCCAGTGCCGCCGCATTTTCGTCCCCCAGAGATAAAACATTGATACGGAAACGCAATAAAAACAACAGTAAAATGCCAAGTAAAACAGGCAGAGTGACTAAAAATAATTTGTGATAAGTGATGGTAGAAAAACTGCCCATTAACCAGAAAACAATCGTGGGTAATGTGCTATTAGGGTCAGCAAAATAGGTCAACAAGGATATTAATGCGGTAAAGAAAGCACTGATCACCACCCCGGCCAATATCAACATTAAAACCCGAGTACTGCCGCCATAGCGCCCAAGAAAATACACCAATGTCATCGCCAATAATCCACCAACAAACGCTAAGGCCGTGGTTAGCATCAGAGAGGAAAATAGTACTATCGCAACAGCACCGCCCAATGCCGCCCCCGAAGAGACACCAATTATTTGCGGCCCCACCAATGGATTACGGAAAATTCCTTGTAGCGCAGCCCCGGCAACTGACAAACCAGCGCCAGTCAAGGCAGCGATAAGAATTCGCGGTAAACGGATAGCCATAACAACACGCTGTTCTGTCATCGTCCATTGAGTCAATAGATTCAGATCTTCAATAGGGAATATTGCTGAGACTAAAACTGCCATCACCACATTGATACTTAATGGATAACGGCCGCTACACAGTGCCACCAGTATTACCACAATCAGCAATAGGCTAATCAGAAACCAAAAAGCAGCGTTTTTTTGGCGCAAAAAATGTAGGTATCTCATGATTCATCCTTGAATAAATCGATATAATGTACCGATAATTTATTGGCCTCTAGCTGCAAGATTTTATTGAGCTCGCGTTGACTTAAGTTGTAGCCATAAAGGAAAGAATAACTTTCGATAATTTTTGATTTTAATGGGCCGCTGATGTTTTCAGGATAAAAGATATCCATAAGCCATTGCCAATACAGTGGTGTTTCCTGACTGGGCGCATCCCAGATAAATCCTCCATTGGGGATTTTATACACTCTTTTATTTTTAACGGCTGCCACCTCGGCTAATGCTGGACTGGCATATATATCCGCAGGTATCACACCCGTTTCAAAGTTACCTAATAAAATGATGTCTGGATTCCAGACTATGATTTGTTCTTGATTGATAACTCTTGGCCCGTTAAATTCAGCGGTGATACTGACCCCGCCAGCCCGTTTAATATCCTGATTGGTATGCGAAGTACGGCTAATCGTTTGTATTTCCGATAGAAACCGTGAAAGATAGAGAACTCGAGGTTTTTGCTGCTGTGGTATTGAGGTTACCACCCCATCAAGATCCCGTAGTGTCTTTTGACGCCATAGAATAATTTCTTCCGCCCGCACCTCTTGGCCAATACTTTCCCCTATCAATGATATCCATTGCTGTGTCTGGGTATCATCATGGTAAGGATATAAAATCAGCGCAATATTTAAACCCGCCAGAACAATAGGATCGACAATGTCATTCCCCAAATGTCCCCACTGCCAAACTAAGTCGGGTTGAATCGTTAGTAATGTTTCAATGTTAGGCATAAAGCCGTGACCAACAGTATCACTGGGTAGCGATGCCATTGTCGGAAACATTGTCACGAGCATTCCTTGTTCAGCTGCCACTTTAGCAAAGGGATGAATACCCGCAAGACGATCGGTGCCTTGATCCAGACTGACCTGTAGCGAAGCTGCGGGTATCGGGATGACAACAGCACGTTTTGCCAAAGCGTTCAGAACAACACTGCGCTGTTTCATATCAGTTAATTGAATACTATCATCAGCCAAAGCCCACGGTATGGCAAAAAAAAACAGGCAAGTGAAAATCACAACAGAATATATATTATTAACCATAATACTATTACCATTTACATTAGTGATTGCGCCTCTGGCGATTTTGATAAAAAACCATTTTTAATGGTGAATAAATTTAAAAACTATATGTAATACCACCATTAATCGAT